>DAICZL010000163.1 GCA_027311165.1 bacterium | reverse complement strand
TACGAGGCCAGGGACCGGCCGTGGTCAAGGGGGTGGCCCGGCGGGGGGCGACCATGCCGCCGCCGCGGCGCAAAGGGCGTTGGCAATTGCGGCGGCGGGGCCGATGATGAGCAGGCGTGCCTGGGCAGCGCCTGGGGAGGTGCGCCTTGAAGAAGGCTGCCATCCCTCTCACCTCTGTCTTTGTGCGACGCAGCATGGCCGGATGGTCCGGGCGGCAGGTTTCCGACGAGCGGTGGTCGAGGTTGGGCATGCGGAGGAGATGGCGGGGCGGCGCCCCGTGCCTGGTGATGGCGGTGGTGCTGCTGGCAGCCGGCGTCGGGGGCGCCTTCGGCCAGCCGGCCGCGGCACCCGCGCCCCAGCCTCCCGCGGCCCAGCCGCTCGCGCCCCAGCCTCCCGCGCAAGCCCCGGCAGGCCAGGCTCCGGCGCCCGCGGGCACATCCCCCGGTGCACCCGTTGGCACATCCGGGGGCACATCCGCGGGCACATCCGGGGGCACGGCGGTCGGGGCGGCTGCCGGCCAGCCGATGGTGCCGGTCACGGTGGCCAGGGCCGCGCGCCAGGACGTGCCGGTGTTCCTGCGCGCGCTCGGTCTGGTGCAGGCCTTCCAGCAGGTGCTGGTGCGCGCCCGGGTGGACGGCACGCTCGACCGGGTGGGCTTCATCGAGGGCCAGGACGTCAGGCAGGGCGACCTGCTCGCGGTGATCGATCCGCGGCCCTACCAGGCGGCGCTCGATCAGGCGCGGGCCAAGCGGGCGGTGGACCAGGCGCAACTCGCCAATGCCCGGATCGATCTCGACCGCTACGCCAAGCTGGTGCGCAACCAGTACACCTCGCAGCAATCCGTCGATACCCAGAAGGCCCAGGTGGCGCAGCTGGAAGCGACCATCGAGGGCGACGAGGCGGCGATCGATGCCGCCCGGCTCAATCTGGAATTCACCCGCATCACCAGCCCGTTCGACGGGCGGGTCGGGCTGCGGCTGGTGGATCCGGGCAATCTGATCCATGCCAATGACACCACCGGGATCGTGACCGTGACCCAGGTGCACCCGATCTCGGTGGTGTTCCCGCTGCCCCAGGACAATCTGCCGACGGTGGTGGCGGCCCAGCGGAAGGGCAGGCTCGTGGTGCTCGCCTATTCCCCCGACGACAAGGCGCTGCTCGACCGCGGCGAATTGCTGACCCCCGACAATGTGATCGACGCCACCACCGGCACGGTGCGGCTGAAGGCGACCTTCCCCAATCCGCTGGACACGCTCTGGCCCGGCCAGTTCGTCAATACCCGCCTGCTGATCGACACGCTGGCGGGCGCGCTCACCGTGCCCACCGCGGCGGTGCAGCGCGGACCGAACGGGCTGTACGTGTTCCTGGTCCGGCCCGACCAGACGGTGACGGTGCAGCCGGTGGAGCTGCGCCAGGACGATGGCAGCCTGGCGGTGATCACCGCCGGGCTGGACGAGGGCGCGACGGTGGTGGTGGCCGGGCAGTCGCGGCTGAGCGAGGGCACCAGGATCGCGGCCACCCCAGCGGCGCCGCGCAGTTGACCGCGCGCCGGCAGGCAGGACCAGGGCGCCGCCCACATGGCCCGTCGGGACAAGCCAGGGACCTGAGGTCCCCGATGGCCGATCGGGACCCGCGATCCGTGGAGGGGACCCCCCGGAGGACGGGGCCTGGGGCCAGGGCCCCAGCGTGTTCCAGGGGCTGAGCCCCTGGCCTTGCCGTCTCTATCGCACCGCCGCCGGGGCATCAGGCATGAGCATCTCCACCCCCTTCATCCGCCGCCAGGTCGCGACCACCCTGCTGACCGCGGCGATCCTGCTGGTGGGCATGGCGGCCTACCCGTTCCTGCCGGTGGCGCCGCTGCCGCGCGTCGATTTCCCGACCATCATGGTCACCGGCCAGCTGCCCGGCGCCAGTCCCGAGACGATGGCCTCCACCGTCGCCCAGCCGCTCGAGCGGCAGTTCTCCCAGATCCCCGGCGTGTCGCAGATGACCTCGATCAGCGTCACCGGCACCACCCAGGTGGTGGTGCAGTTCGAGCTCGACCGCAACATCGACGGCGCCGCGCTCGACATCCAGGCCGCGATCAACAACGCCGCCGGGCAGCTGCCCACCAATCTTCCCAGCCCGCCGAGCTTTCGCAAGGTCAACCCGGCCGACAGCCCGATCCTGGCGATCGCGGTGCAGTCCGAGACGCTGCCGCTGATCGTCACCGACGACTATGCCGACAACATCCTGGCCCAGCAGATCTCGCAGATGCCCGGCGTCTCGCAGGTCGCGATCGGCGGCGAGCAGAAGCGCGCGGTGCGGGTGCAGATCGATCCCGGCCGGCTGTCGGCGATGGGTCTCACGATGGAAGACGTGCGCGGGATGCTGGTGAACGCCACGGTGGACGGCGCCAAGGGCGTGATCGAGGGCGACAAGCGCGCCTATACCGTCTACGCCAATGACCAGCTGACGGTGGCGAAGCAATACCAGGACGTGATCCTGGCCTATCGCCATGGCGCGCCGGTGCGGGTGCGCGATATCGGCCAGGCGATCGACGGGCCGGAAAACGCCAAGGTCGCGGCCTGGCAGAACGGCAGGCGCGGCGTGCTGCTGATCGTCTTCAAGCAGCCCGGCGCCAACGTGATCGACACGGTCGAGCGGATCAAGCGCACGCTGCCGATCCTGAAGGCGTCGATCCCGCCCTCGATCAAGACCTTCTACGTGGTCGACCGCACCCAGACCATCCGCGCCTCGGTCAAGGACGTGCAGTTCACGCTGCTGCTCTCGGTCGCCCTGGTGGTGATGGTGATCTTCCTGTTCCTGCGCAACGCCTGGGCGACGATCATCCCGAGCGTCACCGTGCCGGTCGCCCTGGTGGGCACCTTCGCGGTGATGTACGTGATGGATTACAGCCTGGACAATTTGTCGCTGATGGGCCTGACCATCGCGGTCGGCTTCGTCGTCGACGATGCGATCGTGATGCTCGAGAACATCTACCGCTATGTCGAGGACGGGCTGACCCCGCTCGAGGCGGCGGTCAAGGGCGCCGGCGAGATCGGCTTCACCATCGTCTCGATCAGCCTCTCGCTGATCGCGGTGTTCATCCCGCTGCTGATGATGGGCGGCATCATCGGCCGGCTGTTCCGCGAATTCGCGATGACCGTCTCGATCGCGGTGGCGGTCTCGGCGGTGGTCTCGCTGACGCTCACCCCGATGATGTGCTCGCGCTTCCTCCGCCACGATCACGGCAGCCACGGCGCGGCCTATCGCGCGGTGGAACGCATGTTCGACGCGATGCTGGCGTTCTACCGCCGCACCCTGGACGTGGCGCTGCGCTTCCGCTTCATCACCCTGCTGGTGTTCCTGGCGACGGTCGCGCTCACCGTGGTGCTGTTCATCCGCATCCCCAAGGGCTTCTTCCCCGATCAGGACACCGGCCTGATCCTGAGCGTGACCGAAGGCTCGGAGGACATCTCCTTCACCGAGATGGGCCGCCGCCAGCGGCTGCTGATGGACCTGCTGCAGCAGGACCCCGATATCGACAACACCTCCTCCTATGTCGGCGCCGGCATCGCCGGCATGACCAGCAACAACGGCCGGCTGTTCATCGTGCTGAAGCCGTTCGACCAGCGGACCTCCACGGCGCAGCAGGTGATCGCCCGGCTGCGCGAGAAGGTCTCGCATCTGGAAGGCGTCAAGCTGTTCATGCAGCCGGCCCAGGACATCACCGTGGGCGGGCGGCTGGCCAAGACGCAGTATCAGTACACGCTGCAGGATGCCGATCTGAACGAGCTGTACCAGTGGGCGCCGCAGGTGCTGGACCAGGTGCGCAAGCTGCCGGTGCTGCGCGATGTCGCGACCGACCAGATGATGTCGGGCACCACCGCGACGCTCACCATCGACCGCGACCAGGCGAGCCGCTTCGGCATCCTGCCCAAGGTGATCGACGACACGCTGTACGACGCGTTCGGCCAGCGCCAGGTCACCCAGTATTTCACCCAGATCAACACCTATCACGTGATCCTGGAGGTGCCGCCGGAGATGCAGGGCGATCTGAAGACGCTCGACAAGCTCTACATCACCTCGCCGGTCACCGGCCAGGCGGTGCCGCTGTCCACCTTCGTCAAGGTCGATACCAGACCGGTGCAGCCGCTCACCATCAACCATCAGAGCCAGTTCCCGGCGGTGACCATCTCGTTCAACCTCGCCCCCGGAGCCGCGCTCGGCGATGCGGTCAGCGCGATCGAGGCGGCGACGCGCAAGATCGGCGTGCCGATCTCCATCCAGGGCACCTTCCAGGGCACCGCGCAGGCCTTCCAGTCGTCGCTGTCGAGCCAGCCCTATCTGATCGCCGCGGCGCTGATCGCGGTGTACATCATCCTGGGGATCCTGTACGAAAGCTTCATCCTGCCGCTGACCATCCTGTCCACCCTGCCCTCGGCCGGTGTCGGGGCGCTGATGATGCTGATGATCTTCGGCTATGACCTGTCGGTGATCGCGCTGATCGGGGTGATCCTGCTGATCGGCATCGTCAAGAAGAACGGCATCATGATGGTGGATTTCGCCATCTCCGCCGAGCGCCGCGACGGCGAGACCCCGCTCGATGCGATCCGCCAGGCCTGCCTGCTGCGCTTCCGGCCGATCCTGATGACCACGCTCGCGGCGATGCTGACCGGGCTGCCGCTGATGCTGGGCCATGGCGCGGGGTCGGAACTGCGCCGCCCGCTCGGCTATGCCATGGTGGGCGGGCTCGCGCTCAGCCAGATCCTCACCCTGTACACGACGCCGGTGATCTATCTGTATCTGGAGGGTCTGCAGCGCCGCCTGGCACCGCGGCGGTCCTCGCGGATGCCGAGCCTCGCCTCCAAGATGGGCAGCGCGACGGCCGACTAGGGCAATCGCGCACCGGGTCGACTTCGACCGCGATGAAATTGCCGCCCGGAACACCGAGCCGGGGCGCGATCGGACCGCCGATTCGATCCCATCCGTTCCGGTCGCGCTCCGGGCCGGCCGCGCCTCCGGACAGGTCGCGCTCCGGGCCGGCCGCGCCTCCGGACAGATCGCGCTCCGGGCCGATCGCGCCTCCGGACAGATCGCGGGCCGCCCTTCACCCCGCATCCCGAGAGGGGGCGCCATCGTCGGGAGGGATAAGGGGCCAGGGCCCGAGCGCGCTTCGCGGGCAGAGCCCGCTGGGCTTTGCCGCGCCACCCCGACGGATCATTGCGTCCCCCCCCGCGCGCCCGGTAGTTTGCCCAAATCATGAGCATCTGTCCGCCCGAGGCCGCAGAGGCCCGCAGCCGCCTGAACGCGATCCGCCTCGGTCCGGTGCGGCTCGACACGCCGGTCATCCTGGCGCCGATGTCGGGCGTCACCGATCTGCCGTTCCGCCGGCTGGCCGCCGAGCTCGGCGCGGGCATGGTGGTCTCCGAGATGATCGCCTCCTGGGCGATGGTGCGGGAGAACCGGCGCACGCTGCGGATGGCCGAGGTCGCCGCCGGCGGCGCCGGTCCGGCGGCGGTGCAGCTCGCCGGCTGCGATCCGGGCGCGATGGCCGAGGCGGCGCGGATCGCGGTCGATCACGGCGCCGGGCTGATCGACATCAATTTCGGCTGTCCGGTCAAGAAGGTGGCGGTGGGTCAGCTCGCCGGCTCGGCGCTGATGCGCGACGAGGCCGCCGCGGCGCGGCTGCTGGCCGCGACCGTCGCCGCCGTGGCGGTGCCGGTCACCCTGAAGATGCGCATGGGCTGGGATCATGACAGCCTGAACGCCCCCGCGCTGGCCCGCATCGCCGAACAGGCGGGCATCCGCATGGTCAGCGTGCATGGCCGCACCCGCCAGCAATTCTACACCGGCACGGCCGACTGGGATTTCATCGCCCGGGTGAAGCAGGCGGTGGCGATCCCGGTGATCGTCAATGGCGACATCCTCACCGAGCAGGACGCCGAGACCGCGCTCGCCCGCTCGGGCGCCGATGGGGTGATGATCGGCCGCGGCTGCTATGGCCGGCCCTGGTTTCCCGCCCAGGTGGCGCACTATCTGCGCAGCGGCGCGCACCTGCCCGAGCCGCCTCTGGCCCGCCAGCTCGAGATCGTGCTCGGCCATTACCGGGCGATGCTGACCCATTTCGGCAGCGAGGCGGGAATGCGGCTCGCCCGCAAGCACCTCGCCTGGTATTCGCGCGGCCTGCCCGGCTCGGCCGAGTTCCGCGCCGCGGTCATGCGCCTCGATGACGTCGCCGCGGTGGAAGCGCTGGTGACCGGATTCTACCGGCGCAAGCTGGCCGAGGGGGCCACCAGGCGCCAGGATGGTGGGATCATCGCCGCGGAGGCCGAGGCCGCATGACCAATGCCGTGACCCGCCGGATGCTCGCCGTGGTCGGCCGCGCCCCGTCCCCCGTCCGCCAGCCCGATCTCGGCCTGCTGCTCGGCGCCCTGCCGGTGCCGGTGGTGCTGATCGACCGCGAGGACCGGTTCCGCTTCGCCAATCTCGCGGCGCAGGAATTCCTCGGCATCTCGGCCGCCCAGCTCGCCCTGCTGGGGCTCGGCGATCTGGTGCCGCCGGACAATCCGCTGTTCCAGCTGATCGCCCAGGTGCGCCAGGCCGAGGTGACCATCGCCGATCACGACCTGACGCTGGAAAGCCCCCGGCTGCGCAAGCAGGGCATCACTGTGCAGGCGGCGCCGCTGCCGGAAGAGCCCGGCTCGGTGCTGCTGGTGCTGCAGGATGCCTCCGCGGCGCGCGCGCTCGACCGCCAGCTGAGCTTCCGCAGCGCCGCGCGCAGCGTCTCCGGCATGGCCGCGGTGCTGGCCCATGAGGTCAAGAACCCGCTTTCGGGCATCCGTGGCGCCGCCCAGCTGCTGGAAGCGAGCGTCACCGAGCCCGATCGCGAGCTCGCGGTGCTGATCCGCGACGAGGCCGACCGCATCCGCGCCCTGGTCGAGCGGATGGAGATCTTCGGCGAGAAGCCGATCACCCGCGGCCCGGTCAATATCCATCGCGTGCTCGGCCATGTGCGCCGCCTGGCGCAGACCGGCTTCGCCGCCCATCTGCGCATCAGCGAGGCCTACGACCCCTCGCTGCCGCCGGTCTGGGGCAACCGCGACCAGCTGGTGCAGGTGCTGCTCAATCTGGTGAAGAACGCCGCCGAGGCGATCACCGGCAGCGACGAGGCGAATGGCGAGATCGTGCTGAGCACCGCTTTCCAGCACGGCATGTTCGTGGCCATCCCCGGCTCCGACACCAGGCTCTATCTGCCGCTCGTGGTCAGCGTGCGCGATAACGGGCCGGGCATTCCCGAGGACATCAAGCCGCATCTGTTCGAGGCGTTCGTCACCTCCAAGAGCACCGGCAGCGGGCTCGGCCTCGCCCTGGTCGCCAAGGTCGTGGGCGATCATGGCGGGCTGATCGAGATGGACAGCCGTCCGGGCCGCACCGAGTTCCGCCTGCATCTGCCGGTGCTGCCCGACGATGCCGCCGAGGTCGGCCTCAACTGAACGGCTTCTCCGACAGCCACGGGGCGTTGACGGTCAGCGCAGTGCAAGGATCCAGCATGACACCGCCCACCGTCCTGGTCGCCGATGACGACCGCTCGATCCGCACCGTGCTGACCCAGGCGCTCGGCCGGTCGGGCTATCAGGTGCGCACCACCTCCAACGCCGCCACGCTGTGGCGCTGGGTGGAGGATGGCGAGGGCGACCTGGTGATCACCGATGTGGTGATGCCCGACGAGAACGGTCTCGACCTCGTCCCGCGCATCCGCCGCCTGCGCCCGGATCTGCGGGTGGTGGTGATGAGCGCGCAATCGACGCTGATGACCGCGGTGAAGGCGGCCCAGCGCGGCGCCTTCGAATATCTGCCCAAGCCATTCGACCTCAAGGAGCTGCTCTCGGTGGTGGCCCGTGCGCTGGCCGCTCCGCTGGTGCCCTCCGGCGTGCCGGCCGAGCCGGGCGACGCCGAGGAGCGGCTGCCGCTGATCGGGCGCAGCGTCGCGATGCAGGAGATCTACCGCACCATCGCACGGCTCACCACCGCCGACCTCACCGTGATGATCAACGGCGAGAGCGGCACCGGCAAGGAGCTGGTGGCGCGTGCCCTGCACGATTACGGCAAGCGCCGGGCCGGGCCGTTCATCGCCATCAACATGGCGGCGATCCCGCGCGAGCTGATCGAGAGCGAGCTGTTCGGCCATGAGCGCGGCGCCTTCACCGGGGCCACCAACCGCAGCCAGGGTCGCTTCGAGCAGGCGCATGGCGGCACGCTGTTCCTCGATGAGATCGGCGACATGCCGCCCGAGGCCCAGACCAGGCTGCTGCGGGTGCTGCAGGAGGGGGAATTCACCTCGGTCGGCGGCCGCCAGCCGATCCGGGCCAATGTGCGCATCATCGCCGCCACCCATCGCGACCTGCGCCAGGCGATCCGCCAGGGCCAGTTCCGCGAGGATCTGTTCTACCGGCTGAACGTGGTGCCGATCCGCCTGCCGCCGCTGCGCGAACGGGTCGAGGACATCCCGCCGCTGGCGCGCCACTTCCTCGACCGCGCCCGCGCCGACGGGCTGCCGGCCAAGACGCTCGACCAGGCGGCGATCGATCGGCTGCGCCAGCATCGCTGGCCTGGCAATGTGCGGGAACTGGAGAATCTGATGCGCCGGCTCTCGGCGCTGTATCCGCAGGAGACCATCGGCGAGGAGGTCGTGGGGATCGAGCTGTCCGAGGCGGCATTGCCGGCCGAGGCACCGGCCGCCGGCGGGCCCGAGCCGCTCGCGGTCGCGGTGGAGCGGCATATCCGCCAGTTCCTGTCAGCCCATCGCGACGGCATCGCGCCCTCCGACATCTACGACCGGGTGATCGCCGAGGTCGAGCGGCCGCTGATCCAGATGACCCTTGCCGCGACCCGCGGCAACCAGATCAAGGC
>DAICZL010000150.1 GCA_027311165.1 bacterium | reverse complement strand
GCATGTCGGGATCACCCCGGATGGTCCGCGCGGCCCCCGCCGGCGCGCCGCCGCCGGGGTGGCGCAGCTGGCGGCACTGGCCGAGGTGCCCATCCTGCCCTGCGCCGCGTCCAGCAGCGGCCGCTTCGTGCTGCGCAGCTGGGACCGGATGGTGATCCCCCGGCCATTCGGGCGCGGGGTGGTGGTCTGCGGCCCGCCGATCACGGTGCCGCGCGCCTGCTGGCGCACCGCGCTGCCGGTGATCGAGGCGGCACTGGATGCGGCGGCCGACCGCGCCGAGCGCGGCTGGGGCGGGGCCTGATCTTCGGCCTTATCTGCTTCTGACAGAGCCAGGCTGCCGCAGGGCTCAGCGCGCGAAATACCCTGCCCGCACCGCCGCGCCGATCAGGTTGACGAACAGCCGCCCCGCGGTGATCGCGGTGATATTGTTCACATCCTTCCGCGGCGCGATCTCCACCACGTCCATCCCCACCACCCGGCCCTTGCGCACCAGCCCGTGGATCAGCTTGCGCGCCTGGTGGAAGCTCAGCCCGCCCGGCGCCGCGGCCAGCACGCCGGGCGCGATCGCGGGATCGAGCCCGTCGGCATCCACGGTCAGGTAGTAGTTCCCGCCATCGGGGATGCGCGCCAGCACCGCGTCCATGCCGGTATCGTGCACCTCCCACGCGGTGATGATCTGCGCGCCCCAGGCCTCGGCCGCCGCCACCTCGCCGGCGCGCGCGCTGCCCTGGGAGCGGATGCCGATCTGGAACATCGCGGTCACGTGCGGCAGTTCGGAGGCGCGGCGCATCGGGCTGGAATAGCCGTCGCGCACGCCGTTCACCTCGTCGCGCCAGTCGATATGCGCGTCGATCTGCACCACCGTGATCGGGCCTCGCCCGTCATAGGCGCGCAGCACCGGGATGGGGATGCCATGATCGCCGCCGATGATCAGCGGCAGCGCGCCGGCGGCGAGGATCTTGCGCACCGCCTGCTCGGCGCGGCGGTAATGCGCGTCCGGGTCGTGCAGGCTGCCGGGCACGTCGCCGCAATCGACCATCCTGATGTCCTGGCCGGCGAAGATCGGCCCGCCGACGTCGAAATCATAGCGCTCCAGCGCCCGGCAGACGCGCTCGGTCGCGGCGCGCACAGCGGCCGGCGCGGTGGTAGGGTCGGGCATCGCCTCGGTGACGGCATAGGGGTGGCCATAGGGGATCCCCAGCACCGCGATATCGGCTGCCAGCGCGTCGAGATCCGGTGCGGGCCGGGCGTAGAGGAAGGTGGCGTGGCCGGGACTGGGCGCGACGGTCAGCGGAAGGGTGTCTGGCATGGCGGACCTTTCGGAATACATCGATGCGCAGGGATCATGGCGGCGTGGCGAAGGGAGCACCAGGATGCGGCTTTTGCGCAGTGTCATCGCCGCGATGCTGGCGGCAGGCGTCGCGGCCGGCCAGGCGGCGGAGCAGAGCCTGCGCTTCGACCCCGCCCACGCCCATGAGTTCACCGGCCTGGGCACGCAGGTCTGGGCAAGCCCCGATTTCGCCGCCGAGCGCGACCAGGTGATGCGGGCGCTGCAGATCCGCTGGGTGCGCCTGGGCGTCGGCCCGCGCCTGGAGGAGGCGGAACTGGCCGACCACATGTCGGTGGCCGACATCCTGGCGCTGGTGGAGCGCGCCGCGGCGAGGCCGATCGACCGGCAGGTGGCGGCGCGCTATCGCGCCTTCGCGGAGGAGGCGCGCGGTCTGGGCCTGCGGCTGCATTTCGTGATGTGGGCCCCGCCCCGGCGGTGGATGACGCGGTTCACCTGGCAGGGCGCGACGCTCTGGCGGCTGGGCGAGGACCATTTTGCCGATTACGCCAATTATGTCGCCGCCCAGCTGGTCTATGCCGCGGGCAACGGCCTGCACGCCGAGGCGATCGAGTTCGTCAACGAGCCGAACACCTATGACGCCGAGTTCAAGCCGCCGGTCTATGACCGGGAGCTGGTGCTGGTGCGCGAGGCGATGGACCGCGCCGGCTTCCGCGATGTCGGCATCGAGGGGCCGGGCACCAGCCAGACCTACGCCGCCGTCCGCTATCTGGAGGAGTTGCACCGCAGCGGCCATCTGGCGCTGCTGCGGGCCGTCTCGGTGCATGACTACGACACGGTGAAGCTGCCCGAACCCGCCGGGCTGTCGGGTCTTCCGGCCGGGCTCGCCGGTCATCTGCCGGTGGTGGTGACCGAGTTCGGCGATCTGGCCCTGCGCTTCGACCGCCCGCCCTATGGCGGCGGCGCGTCCCAGCGGGGGCAAGGCAACGCCGCCGACAGCGCGGCCTTCGCCGTTGCCACCACCGCCGAGGCGCTGCGTCTGATCGGTGACGGGGCCGAGGCGGTGGCGGTATGGCAGCTGCAGGATCTGAACTGGGGCAAGGGCTCCTGGGGGCTGCTCGATCTGGCCGGGCGAGCGCGGCCGTCGGTTGCGGCACTCGCCACGGTGTTTGCCGCCATCCCCGCCGGCGCGCGGGCGATCGGGGCGGATGGCCTTGGACCGGGGCTGGCCGCCACCGCGTTCCGGTCGCGCGGGGGGATCGTGGTGGCGCTGGCCAATCTGGACGCCGCCCCCCGGCCGTTGCGGCTGGTCGGGCTGGGGCCGAGCGGCCTGCGCGTGAGCGGGGTCTATCCCGCCGGGTCAGACCCCGCCCCGGTGCGCGAGCAGGGCGCCGATGCGGCGGTGGTGGTGCCGGCCAACGCGGTGCTGGTGCTGTCGGGCCGGTAGGCGCGGATCACGCCGGGCGGCGGAAGGCCATCGCGGCAGGAACACCGGGCTCTGCCCGGACCCGCCAGGGAGCAGCGCTCCCTGGATCCGCATCCGAAAGGAAGTCAGGCTGGAGCGCAGTCTTATTGAGATGTCAGTATCCGTCCAAGAACATCTTAGAGCGGCTTTACCCTGAGTGTGTCTAGCCGCAGTTTTTCAGGACGCTCCTGAAGGATCTCGCGCAGCGCGCGGTCCGAACGCCGTTCGTCGAAAATCTGCTCGACGACGAAAGAAGGCAGCACCAGACTTCCCGTCAGAGTTTCCCGTAAACCACGCGTGTCCCGCAGATCATGTCATGCAAGGCCTTTTTTTCATTGGACCAGCCAACCATCAAGAAACCAAGCCCGAGCGGAAGGCCTGAAAGGACGTAGCTGAGGTAGCGACCTAATGCGAGCCTGCCAGAGATGGGTGCGCCATCGGTACGAACGATGTAAATACCGAGCGCGCGCTTACCGGGCGTCGCCAGCCACCTTCCGGAACCGAAATAAATGTAATAGGAGATAGCGACCAGAAAGCCTATGAGACTCGCAAATCCGGTGTCGCCGATGCTGCCGGTTAACAGGGCGCGAACGAAGACAATAATGAAACTGATCAGGAATGCGGCGATGTAGATAACGACGCCGTCGATCAAATAGGCACCTGCCCGGACCCAGAATCCTGCATAGCGGATTCCGGTCCCCGTAGCGTCTCGGGGAGAATTAAATAGCGCAGAAAATAACGGCATCGCTCCCAGAGGGATCCACTGCGATTCGCCAACTTTTGCAATATAGGTCGCGGCATCCACGGACTTAGATTCGATCATCGATTTTACTGTGAAACCTTTAACCGGCCCCACATTTTCGGGGCCTATTCGCAGATAATAGAATTCGTCCAGTAGATGGGGAGGAGGAGGCGGCGAAGACGGAGGTTGCTTATCGGACGGGTCGAGCATTTGCCGTACCCACATCAAAAAATTGGTCTTTTCGTTGGCGCCAAAATGCCTTGGTTGCGTCGGAATAACAAGTCGCCGCTCGCTAACCGACATCCGCCGGTTGGCGGTTGCACCGGGGTCGAAGATCGCTGATTTTCGCGATTTCGGCAAGGTCGGCGTCGCACTTAGAGCAGAATCCCATCACTATGGATCGTCGCCTGCGGCGGCGAACATGTTGGCGCACTCCGCTGGGGTGATCAGGTCGACGAGGCGGCCGATTGCGGATCAGAGGGTTTCGACGGTTCGGGCGGCTTCCTTTCGCAGCAGCGCTTGCAGTTTGGCAAAGGCATTCTCGATCGGGTTGAAGTCCGGGCTGTAGGGCGGCAGGTATCGCAGCTCGGCTCCGGCCGCCTGGATCAGGACTTGGACGCGTGGGCCCTTGTGGCTGGACCGGTTGTCCATGACCACAATGTCGCCCGCACGCAGCTCGGGGACGAGGACGTGCTCGACCCAGGTCTCGAAAACATCGCGGGCGACGGCGCAGTCGATCACGAACGGGGCGACGATGCCGCTGTTGCGCAGCCCGGCCATCACGGTGGTGGGTTTCCAATGGCCGTGCCGCACGCTCATCCGCAAACGCTCTCCGCGTGGGGCGCGGCCGTAGCGCCGCGCCATGTTGGTGCTGGCCCAGCTTTCATCGACGAACACCCGCCTGTCGGGATCGAGGTCGATCTGCGCCTCGAACCAGGCCCAGCGCTGGCTCAGCACATTGGGACGGTCCTGTTCGGCGGCATGGGGGGTCTTTTTTGCGCGTCTCCTTGTGCCGGGCAAAAGCCAAAGCGTAGGCCCTGGTCAGCAAGTTCGTCGCGCAACTCCACGATTGTGATGTCGCGGCCGACCGCGAAGCTGCGCAGGATCGTGCCGGCATGCGCTTCAATCGCCGCGCTGCGCCGGTCGCCTCCCAGCGGCCCGGGCCGACTCGTGCCGGATGGCCGCCCCGGCGCATGCCAGCGATTGATGCTGGCGGCACTCACCTTGAAACGCGCCGCCGCCGCGCGGTGGCCCCTCTATGGCCGCGCCGGCAGCAGCGCCGCGTGATAGGCATCGGGCGAGTCGATCAGGAACCGTGCCGCCGCCAGGTCCTCGTCGCGCCCTTCGGCTGCCGGGCACGTGGTGCGCAGATCCACGATCTCCGCCGCCGGCACCGGCGCCCGCGCGCCCCGTTCGCGCGCCACTGCCGCGCCCATCGGCTGCAGGCCGGCCAGCAGCATCTGCTTTTGCCGCTCGAGTTCCTCGTGCCCGAGGCTGGTGCACAGCTGCGGCAGCACCCCCAGCCCCTGCAGCGGCCAGCCCAGGGGGGCCAGCACCCGGCTCCAGGTCACCAGCAATTCGCCGCCATCGGGCAGCGGGGTGATGGTCTGCACCAGCCCCTTTCCCAGGGTGGAACTGCCCACCACCACCGCCCGGCCACGATCGGCCAGCGCTGCGGCCATCACCTCGGCCGCGCTCGCGGTGCGTCCGTCCACCACCACCACCACCGGCAGGCCGCTGGCCAGATCGCCGCCGGGCGAGCGCCATTCATGCGAGGCTTCCGGCGCGCGGCCGGCGGTGATCGCCACCACGCCTTCCCCGCCCAGCAGCAGGTCGGTCGCGGTGATCGCCTGGCGCAGCAGCCCGCCGCGGTTGCCCCGCAGATCGAGCACCAGCCCGCGTGGGCGGCGCGGCGGCCGCCCGGCCTGGGGCAGCAGGCTCAGCGCCCGGTCGAGGCCCGCGGCGGTGCTGCGGCTGAAGCCGCTCACGCGCACCAGCAGCGCGTCGTGAAAGCCGGAGGCGAACACCGTCTCAGGCGGCACCAGGGCGCGGGTGATGCGCAATTCGGTGAGGATGCCATCGGCGCCCCGCAGTGTCAGGCTCACCTGGGTATCCTCGGGTCCTGCCAGCCAGCCGGCGATGGTGGCCAGGCTTTCGCCGCGCACATCGTGGCCCGCGACGCTCAGCAGCCGGTCGCCGGGGCGGATGCCGGAGGCGGCGGCCGGTCCCTCGGCCGCCACCTCGCGCACCACCACCTCCGCCCCGCGCTGGCCGAGCGTGACGCCGATGCCGCCCTGGCCGCTGCGCCGCGCCCGGTCGGCCTCGGCCTGGCCGGGCGGGGTGTAGCGCGAATACGGATCGAGATGGTTGAACAACTCGTCGAAGAAGCTGCGCACCACCCCGGCGCTGCCGGCCCGGCGCACCAGTCCCGAGGCGGCCGCGGCGGCTTCCCCGAGCGCCGCCGCCGAGGCGCCCCAGCCATCGGTGTCC
>DAICZL010000149.1 GCA_027311165.1 bacterium | reverse complement strand
TGCATCCAGCGGCCACCGATCCCGATGGCGGCGATCAGGATGGCAACCACGAGGGCCACCAAGCCCCCCTTGCGGAGCTTCGCGCCGGACGGCGGCGGCACCTCGGGGCTGCTGTTGTGCGCGTGCGCTTCAGACTGATCGGTTTGGCTCAAGGCTGTCTCTCAAGGTTACGGGTTCGGCGAGGCCGGCAGGGCTTGCGAGGGATCGCCCGCCGGTTTGCGCGTCTTGCTGTGCAAGACGCTGAACACGGTCGGCACGAAGAACAATGTTGCCAGGGTGGCGACGGCGAGACCGCCGATGACGGCCCGGCCGAGGGGTGCATTCTGCTCGCCGCCCTCGCCGAGCGCCAGCGCCATCGGCACCATGCCGATGATCATGGCGAGCGCGGTCATCAGCACCGGGCGGAAGCGGGTGAAGCCGGCCTCCAGCGCGGCGGCGGCGGCATCCAGGCCGTTCTCCAGCCCCTCGCGGGCGAAGCTGACCAGCAGGATGCTGTTGGCGGTGGCGATGCCCATGCACATGATGGCGCCGGTCAGGGCCGGCACCGACAGGGTGGTGCCGGTGCTGAACAGCATCCACACGATGCCGGCGAGCGCCCCGGGCAGCGCGGTGATGATGATGAACGGGTCGAGCCAGGACTGGAAGTTCACCACGATGACCAGATACACCAGCACGATGGCGCCGATCAGCCCGACGTACAGCTGGGTGTAGGCGCTGGTCATGGTCTGCACCTGCCCGCGCAGCGCCACGTACGAGCCGCGCGGCACGTCCTTCCGGGTCTGCTTGAGGATGCGCTCGATGTCGCCGGCCACCGCGCCCAGATCACGCTCCTGGGTGGCGCCGTAGATGTCGATCACCGGCTGCACGTTGTAGTGCGACACCACCCCCGGACTCGGCCCCGGGGTGATGCGCGCCAGGCCGCCGAGGTACTGCGCCTGCTGGGTCTCGGCCGAGGTGACCGGCACGTTCTCCAGATCCGAGATGCTGTCGATGCGGTACTGGGGCATCTGCGCCACGATCGGGTAGGAGACGCCGTTCTCGGTGTTCAGCCAGAAGTTCGGCTTCACCTGGCCGCTGCCGGAGAGCGTGACCAGCAGGCTGTTGGCCACGTCGCGCTGCGTCAGTCCCACCTCGCCGGCGAGCGAGCGGTCCACGGCGACGTTGATCTGCGGATAGTTGAACACCTGCTGGATGCGCAGATCCGCGATGCCCGGCACGGTGCGGATGCGCTTGAGCAGTTCGGTGGCGTAGGCGTAGTTGGCGGTCTGGTTGTTGCCGATCACCTGCAGGTCGATGGGCGCGGGCAGGCCGAAGTTAAGGATCTGGGAGACGATGTCGGCCGGCAGGAAGGAGAAGGTGGTGCCGGGGAACTTCTGCGGCAGGACGCTGCGCAGCTTCTTGATGTAGGAGTCGGTGGGCGCGTGGTCTTCCTTGAGCGCGATCAGCGCATCGCCGTCGCCCGGACCGATGGTGCCGGTGTTCTGGTAGGCCATGTTGATGCCGCTGAATGGCAGGCCGATGTTGTCGACGATGTTGTCGAGCTCGGCGGCCGGGATCACCCCGCGCACCGTGTCCTCGACGCGCTCGAAGAGCCGCGCGG
Source organism: bacterium (assembly GCA_027311165.1). GTDB lineage: Bacteria > Pseudomonadota > Alphaproteobacteria > Acetobacterales > Acetobacteraceae > DAICZL01. The sequence goes on along the minus strand of DAICZL010000149.1, from coordinate 46 downwards.
TTTCCTCGATGCGCGTGCCCGGCTGGGCGCGCACGTGCATCAGGAT
>DAICZL010000145.1 GCA_027311165.1 bacterium | reverse complement strand
GCAGACCACCCGCGATCCCGCCATCTTCGCGCTGGGCGACTGCGCCGCCTGCCCCCAGCCGGGGCGGGACACGCCGATCCCTCCGCGCGCCCAGGCGGCGCATCAGCAGGCGTCCCATCTGCTGCGCCAGTTGCCACGATGGATGGCGGGTGAACCCCTCGAACCATTCGTGTACCGGGATTTCGGCTCGCTGGTCTCGCTCGGCCATTACAGCACGGTGGGCAGCCTGATGGGGTTCCTGGTCGGGCGCAACATGTTCATCGAAGGGTATTTCGCCCGGCTGATGTACCGGTCGCTTTACAAGATGCACGAATACGCGCTGCACGGCTTCCGCCGGGCGCTGCTGGGCTCGCTCGCACGGGGGATTTCGCAGCGCGCGGAACCGCAGGTGAAGCTGCACTGAGGCGAGCTCTGCGACGAGCGGGCAGGTTCGCCCCGGTCAGAGGGCCTCTGGCCTTCGGCACGCAGGGTACCTATCCTGACGGCCCGGCGGCCGGGGGAGGGGAAAAACGATGCTGCAGAAAGACTTCGAAGTCTTCGATCCGCGCATGCGTGACTGCGTCCTGGGCAATGTGCATGTCGAGAAGATCGCCTCCGGCCTGCGATGGGCGGAAGGCCCGGTCTGGTTCGGCGATGCGCGCTGTCTGCTGTGGAGCGACATCCCCAACGACCGCATCATGCGCTGGCTCGAATCCGGCCATGTCGACGTGTTCCGCCAGCCCGCCAATCACACCAACGGCCACACCCGCGACCGCCAGGGCCGGCTGGTATCCTGCGAACATGGCGGACGGCGCGTGAGCCGCACCGAGCCCGATGGCAGTCTCACCATCCTCGCCGACCGCTATCGCGGCATGCGGCTGAACTCGCCCAACGATGTCGTGGTGAAATCCGACGGCAGCGTGTGGTTCAGCGACCCGCCCTACGGGATCATGAGCGACTATGAGGGTCATCGCTCGGAGAGCGAGATCGGCAGCGCCAACGTCTATCGCATCGATCCCGCGAGCGGCGAGGTCGACTGCGTTGCCGATGATTATGACAAGCCGAACGGGCTCGCCTTCTCGCCGGATGAATCGCTGCTGTACGTCGCCGATACCGGCGCGTCTCACAACCCGGACGGGGCGCATCATATCCGCGTGCATCAGGTGATCGACGGGCGGCGCCTGGGACCAGGGCGCGTCTTCGCCGAGATCAGCCCCGGACTGGCCGACGGGTTCCGGCTGGACGAGGCCGGCTTCGTCTGGACCAGCGCCGCCGACGGGGTGCATGTGATCGCGCCCGACGGGACATTGGTGGGCAAGGTGCGGATCCCGGAGGTGGTGTCGAACCTGGCCTTCGGCGGTGCCAACCGGAACCGGCTGTTCATCACCGCGACCACCTCGGTCTATGCCGTGTATGTCGCCCGCCGCGGCGCGCAGACATGATGCGTGCAGGATCGGCGGGAGCAGGACCGGCCTGGCCTCACTCCACGGTTGTCCGGAGGCCCCGGATCTCCTGATGACCCGGTGATCGTGATGCCGGGGCGCCGGGCCCCGGCCACCGCCGGCCGAGGCGCTGCCTGGTCGGGCAGGATACAGTTTGATACGCTTGGATCAGAGACGTGGCGGCGCGATGGCGCTACGCAGAACAGGCAACGACGCAGACGGAGGCGTCATGAGCCTGTTCCACGCGATCGGCGCTCTGGCCCTGCTGCTGACCGGGCTGGTGCTCTACGCCGGCAGCGCCGGGCTGTGGTGAGGGCGGCCCTGGGCGACCTCGCCCCCCGATCGAACCGAGCCAAACAGCGCATCGGCCACTGCCCCCTGGTGGGGGCCAGGGAGGCGCATGGCCCCCTCCGGGAGGCGCGCGTCTTCCCGCTTCAGGCCGATGCCACGGCCGGGACGGGCGGCGATCATCAGCGCTCGATCACGATCGCATCGGGTCGACTTCGACCGCGATAAATCCACCCGGCAGAACCGCGAGCCGGAGCGCGCTCGGCCCGCAAACCCGATGGCAGCCGGTTCCGATCGCGCACTCGGCGGCCCGCCTCCGGCGGGTGCCGGACCGCATGATCGCAGGCCTTACGCCAGGATCTGGAAATGCGCCTCGGTCGGCTTGCCGGCTACGCCGTTGATCGGGAGCAGATCCTGCGGGCAGGCCGAGAACACCACCACCAGATCCATCTCGGCCCGCAGCTTGACATGGCAGCCAGGCGTGCTGATCGGCGCCTCGAAGGACAGATCGCCCTGACGGGTCCAGGGGATGTTCATGAACAGATTGAGCGGCGCTGGCGTTTCCGGCGGCTCCAGCCCCAGCTCGCGCAGCGCCGCGGCCAGATTATCGGTGCAGTTGTCATGATGGCCGATACAGCCCAGCTGCTCGAAGCGATATCGGTCGCAGGCTGCCATCAGCGTGTCGTGCGCGCCGCCCGAATTATCCTCGATCAGGGTCAGCACCGGACGGCGGTGATTGGTCAGCAGCGTATCCCCGACATGGGGCGACAGCCGCAGCATCGCGGCCCGCGAATGCTCCATCGACATGAACTCGTGCAGATCCTGGCGATTGAACGCCCAGGTATCGACGACCTGCTCGCCATGGGTGTTGATCACCTTGATGATCTGCCCGGCAGCGACATACGCCGCCTTGCCGTGGCGCGCCGGAATGGTCACCAGCCCCGCCCCCTCCGGCGCGGCTTCGCCCCGGTCGGTTCTCTCGGCCCGCCCGCCGGCCGCGCCGCGCCCGGGTTTCGCGGCGGATGCG
>DAICZL010000142.1 GCA_027311165.1 bacterium | reverse complement strand
GTGTCTATCTGCGTGAAACCATCTACCATCGCGCACCGACCACACCGGGCCTCTATAACGGCCCCTATGTGATTGCCGACTACCAGTCCGGCGCCGCCATCGTGCTGGAGCGCAATCCCTACTGGGCCGGCGTGAAGCCGGGGTTCCGCCGCATCGTGCTGAAATTCGTCGGCAGCACCGCCGCCCTGCTCGCCAATCTGCTGGCCGGGGATGTCGACATGGTGGCCGGGGAGGGGATCGGGCTGACCATCGACCAGGTACTGGCGCTGCGCCGCCAGTCCCCCGAGCGCTTCACCTATCTGTTCCGCCCGAGCCTCACCTTCGAGCAGGTCCTGTTCAATCTCGCCAACCCGATCCTGGCCGATCCCCGGGTGCGCCAGGCGCTGCTGCTGGCGCTCGACCGCTCGCGCATGGTGGACCGGCTGTTCGAGGGGCTGCAGCCGGTGGCCGCCACCTGGGTCAATCCGCGCGACGCCGATTTCACCGCCTCGGTCCCGCCCACCCCTTATGATCCGGTGCGCGCCCGGGCCATGCTGGCCGAGGCCGGCTGGACGCCCGGGCCGGATGGCGTCTGCGTCAATGCCGCCGGCACTCGCCTGTCGTTCGAGCTGCTGAGCACCGCCGGCAACCGGCTGCGCGACCTGGAGCAGCTGGTGCTGCAGACCGCCTGGCGGGCGGTTTGCGTCGAGACCACGCTGCGCGGCGAGCCCGCCAGCACCCTGTTCGGCGAGACGCTCCGCCACCGGCAGTTCTCCGCCATGGCGCTGTTCGCCTGGACCAGCGCGCCCGGCGAGGTGCCGCGCAGCCGGTTCGCGACCCAGATGATTCCGGACGCGGCCAATCACTTCGCCGGCGCCGATTACGGGGGGTTCAGCGATCCGGTGATGGATGCCGATCTCGCGAGCGCCGAGACCGCGTTCGACCCGGCGGCGCGGGCCGCGCTGTTCGCCGACATGCAGCGCCGCTTCGCCGCGTTGCTGCCCGCGTTGCCGCTGTTCTTCCGCTCCGAGGCGCATGTGCTGCCCACCTGGCTGCGGGGTTTCCAGCCGACCGGCCATATCGGGCTCGGCTGCCTGTGGGCGGAGAACTGGCATCCGGGGTGATCGCTCCGCCCGGCACGGAGGGCTGGCGGACCCGCCGGGGTCCGGTCCGGCCGGGCCGGCGATTGCGGCGGCGGGCGGGCTCGGCCCGTTCCTGCTGCGCCGGATGGTCAAGGCGCTGGCGGTGATGCTGGCGATGTCCCTGCTGCTGTACCTGCTGCTCTGGCTGATGCCGGGCGATCCGCTCGATCTCGCTCTGGCCGATCAGCCCGGCGCGTCGCCCGAGGCCCTGGCGCGGCTGCATCATCTCTACGGGCTGGACCGGCCGCTGATCGCCCGCTACCTCGCCTGGCTGGGTGCCGCGCTCGCGGGCGATCTCGGGGTCTCCCGCCTGCATGGCGTGGCGGTGACCGAGGTGCTGGTGCCGGCGCTGGGGCGCACCTGCCTGCTGATGCTGAGCAGCTTCCTGTTCGCGACCCTGCTGGCCTTCGGCCTCGGCATCGCCGCCGCGCGCCGGCCGGGCGGGGTGCTGGACCGGCTGGTCGGGCTGCTGTCGCTGGTGGCGCTGTCGGTGCCGGTGTTCTGGCTGGGCCTGCTGCTGATCCTGCTGTTCGCCGTGCAATTGCAC
>DAICZL010000139.1 GCA_027311165.1 bacterium | reverse complement strand
GACGATCCGCACCGACCCGGCCGCCGCCTGGCCGCCTGACCTGGCGCCGGTCGGGCATTGAACAGGAGCCCGGGCGCCGAAGGGCCAGGCGGGGCACTGCACTGGAATTTCCCGCCCCGTCCGGCCATGCTGATCCCCCGTGCCGGCAAGCCGGAAACGGGGACACCAACCGCCAGGGATCGCCCCATGCCAGGTTCCACGCCATGACCGGCTTCGTCATCGACCCGCCGCCGCGCATTGCCATTCCAACGACCGCCGATGGCGCCTTTCCCGTGCGCAGGGTGTTCTGCGTCGGGCGTAACTACGCCGCCCATGTGCGCGAGATGGGCGGGGACCCGACCCGGGAAGCGCCGTTCTTCTTCACCAAGCCGGCCGATGCGCTGCTGACCGGCGGCGCCCCCATGCCTTATCCGCCGGCGACGCGGGATCTGCATCACGAGATGGAACTGGTGGTGGCGATCGGCACCGGCGGGGCCGACATCGCCGAGGCCGACGCGCTGGCCCATGTCTGGGGCTATGGCGCGGGGCTCGATATGACCCGGCGCGACCTGCAGGGCCAGGCCAAGAAAGACGGCAAGCCCTGGGACATGGGCAAGGGCTTCGACCATTCGGCGCCGATCGGCCCGCTTTCCCCCGCCACCCGCATCGGCCACCCGGACAAAGGCGTCATTGCCCTCAGCGTCAATGGCAGCGTCCGCCAGTCGGCCGATCTGGCGCAGATGATCTGGTCGGTGCCGGAGACCATCGCCTATCTCTCGCGCCTGGTGCGCCTCGCACCTGGCGACCTCATCTTCACCGGTACCCCCGAAGGCGTCGCCGCGGTGCGTGCGGGCGACGTGCTGGAAGGAAAGATCGACGGCGTGGGCAGCGTGCGCACCGTGATCACCTGATGCCGCCGCTGCGGATCGCCACCTGGAACATCAATTCCCTGCGCCTGCGCCTGCCGCTGCTGAAGGAACTGGCCGGGGCGCTCGACCCGGACGTGATCTGCCTGCAGGAGACCAAGGTCCCAGACGAGCTGTTCCCCACCGAGGCGCCGGCGGCGCTGGGCTATCCGTTCTTCGCCCATCGCGGCATGAAAGGCTATAAAGGCGTCGCGATCCTCTCGCGCGTGCCGATCATCGTGCAGCAGGACACGCCGGACTGGTGCGGCCGCGGCGATTGCCGGCATCTCTCGGTGCTGCTCGATCGCCCCGGCGGGACGGTGACGCTGCATGATTTCTACGTGCCGGCCGGCGGCGACATCCCCGACCGCGAAGCCAACCCGAAATTCGGCCACAAGCTGGATTTCATCGCGCAGGCGCGGGCCTGGTTCACGGGGCAAGGCGGCCTCGCCCGCACCGTGCTGGTGGGCGATCTGAACATCGCCCCGCTGGAGCACGATGTCTGGAGCCACCGGCAATTGCTGAACGTGGTCAGCCACACGCCGGTGGAGACCGAGGGATTGCTGGCCTGGCAGGCAGCCGGGTTCGTCGACGCGGTGCGCCATTTCGTGCCGGCCGATCAGAAGCTGTTCACCTGGTGGTCCTATCGCAACCGCGACTGGCGGGCCTCCGACCGCGGGCGGCGGCTCGACCATGTCTGGGTCAGCCCGGACCTGCTGGGCGCGCTGCGGCGCCAGGTGGTGCACAAGGACGCGCGGGACTGGCAGCAGGGATCGGATCATGTGCCGGTCTGCGTCGAACTCGCCCTGTAGCCTGCCTGCTCCGCCGCGGTCCGGGCAGGCACGGCGAGGGCTCCGGCCCCGCCTCCATCACGCCCCCGCCCGCTGAGGCGCATCCGCGCCCAGGCGTGTTTGCCTGAGGGGCGATGGGGGCAGCGCCCTCGGGCATGGTTTTCGCCATTGCGGCCTCACCGCTGAGCGATGCGCCAGTCCTGCGCGACATAGCCCGGCACGTCCGAGGCGGCCAGCGCGGGGCGGCCCAGGATGGCATCAGCGAGCTTCTCGGCCAGCATGATCGTGGGCGCATTGAGGTTGCCGGTGGTGATCGAGGGCATGATCGAGGAATCTACCACCCGCAACGCCTCGCAGCCGATCACCCTGCCCTCTGGATCGACCACCGCCATCGGATCGTCTGGCCGGCCCATCCGGCAGGTGCAGGACGGGTGGTAGGCGCTTTCGACCTTGTCGCGGATGAAGGCGTCGATCTGCGCATCGGACCGCACCGCCGCGCCGGGCTGGATCTCGGCCCCGCGATAGGGATCGAAGGCCGGCTGAGCGAAGATCTCGCGCGTCAGGCGCACGCAGGCGCGCATCTCCGTCCAGTCATCCGGGTGGTCCATGTAGTTGAAGCGGATGCGCGGCTTGGCAGCGGGATCGGCGGAGGCGAGCCGCACCCAGCCACGGCTGCGCGAGCGCATCGGCCCGACATGCGCCTGAAAGCCGTGGCCGCTGGCCAGCGACCTGCCGTCATAGGTGACCGCGAGCGGCAGGAAATGGTACTGGATATCCGGGTAGCGAATGCCGGGACGGGAGCGGATGAAGCCGCAGCTCTCGAAATGGTTGCTCGCCCCCGGCCCGTCATGGCGCAGCAGCCAGCGCAGCCCGATCAGCGCCTTGGCGAGCGGGCTCATGGCGCGATAGAGCGTGATCGGCCGGGTGCAGGCGATCTGGAAATAGAACTCCAGATGGTCCTGCAGATTCTCTCCCACGCCGGGCAGATCCCGCAGCAATTCGATGCCGTGGCGGGCGAGCTCGGCCGCCGGGCCGATGCCCGAGAGCATCAGCAGCTGCGGCGAGTTGATCGGCCCGCCGGCCAGGATCACCTCGCGCCGCGCGCGGGCCACACGCTCCACCCCGCCCTGGCGATACTGCACGGCGCTGGCACGCCGCCCCTCGAAGCAGATCCTGGTGGCCAGCGCATGGGTGCGCACGGCCAGGTTGCTCCGTCGCAGCGCCGGCTTCAGATAGGCATTGGCGGCACTCCAGCGCCGGCCGTCGCGGACGGTCATGTCCATCCGCCCGAAGCCTTCCTGCTGGAAGCCGTTGATGTCCGCGGTCACGGGGTAGCCGGCCTGGCGACCGGCCTCGATCCAGGCGCCATAGAGCGGGTTGGCGAGACGGCCGTAGCGCGTGGCGAGCGGCCCGTCATCGCCGCGATAGGCATTGCCGCCTTCGGCGCGGGTCTCGGCGCGGCGGAAATAGGGCAGCACGTCGCGATAGGCCCAGCCGGTCGCACCTTCCGCTTCCCAACGGTCGAAATCCAGCCTGTTGCCGCGCACATAGACCATCCCGTTGATCGAGGACGACCCGCCCAGCACCTTCCCGCGCGGCGCATGCAGCCGCCGGCCGCCGAGATTGGGCTCGGCCTCGCTCTCGTAGCGCCAATCGTAACGGGCCATGTTCATCGGGATCGACAGCGCGCCCGGCATCTGGATCAGGACCGAGCGGTCCGTCCCGCCATATTCCAGCAGCAGCACGCGATCACCGCCCGGCGCGCTCAACCGGTTGGCCAGCACGCAACCGGCTGAGCCGGCGCCGATGATCACGTAGTCGAATTCCTCGGCGGTCACGCCGGCCTCAAAATGATCACGGTCACGCCGGCCTCAAAATGATCGCGGTCACGCCGGCCCCAAAATGATCACGGTCACGCCGGCCTCGCACTGATCGCGGTCACGCCGGGTTCCCCACGGACGATCGAGGCGGCCAGCATGGCATGGACGCTGCTGATCCGCGACCGATGTGCGAGCCGCGCGCCCGCTCTCCCGCTCCGGGCCGGACAGCATCAGCCCGCCCAAGGGCTGTGCCACCGACGTCCTGGTGGAGTGACCGATCCCGAGAGTTCCGGCCCGCAGCGGCGCGGACATCCGGGGGCCGCCGGCTGGATCGTCGATGCCGGGCGAGAGCGGGCGGTTCGGCGGATTGTGCGGGGCCGGGGAGCGGGCGAAGGGTGGGCGAGGGCACTTCGCTCGGAACCCGCGCCTCGCGCTGTCCTCGAA
>DAICZL010000118.1 GCA_027311165.1 bacterium | reverse complement strand
CGTCAGATCACCTCCGGTGAAGTGCCGCGCCGCGATGCCGGCAGCGGCGGCGGCGGCGAGGTCGGTGGGTTGGTCGCCCACCAGCACGCAGCGCGCGGGATCGAGGTCCCAGGCGCGGATCAGATCGAGGATCATACCCGGCCCCGGCTTGCGCCAGTCGCTGGCGCGGCGATAGGCGGGCAGCGTCGCCTCGGGATGGAAGGGACAGAACCGGATATCGTCCACGGTGCCCCCCTGCCGGCGCAGCCGGTCGACCATCCAGGCGTGCAGCGCCTGCACCGCCGCTTCGTCATACAGGCCGCGGGCCACGCCGGACTGGTTGGTCACCACGAAGACGTGCCAGCCGGTGGCGGTTGCCAGGCGCACCGCTTCTGCCGCGCCCTCGGTCCAGTCGAACCGCTCTGGTGTTCCCACCCAGCCATGATCGGTGTTGAGCACCCCGTCGCGATCGAGAAACAAGGCGTTGCGATGCAGCCGGCCCGGCAGTTCGGTGCCGGCGCGGGCCAGATCGTCCGGGATGCCGATATCGATGAAATACCCCTCGCCCAGACTGCCACGCAGCGCCCCGCCCGCCGCCAGGGCGGGCAGCACGTCGCGTTCGAGGGAGCAGGCAGGCGCGATCGCCTCCAGGATGCGCCGGTGGCAGACATAGACACCGGCATTGATGGTGCCGGGGCTACCCGGTGGCGGGCGGTCGCGGAAGGCGGTGATGCGCTCACCCGCGAGGTCCACCACGCCATAGCGCGAGGCATCCCCGACCCGGCGCAGCAGCAGCCGCGCCGCCACCGCCGGCCCGTCGGTCGCGGCATCGGCCAGCAGCGAGGCGAGGTTGCAGTCGAACAGGGAATCGCCGTTGCACAGCAGGAAGCGCTCGTCCAGCAGGTCGCGCGCCTGGTGCAGCGCCCCGCCGGTGCCCATCGGTGCGCTCTCCCGGGAGAACCGGATGCGTGGCGCGATCGGCAGATCGGCCGCCGCCGCCATCACCGCCGCTTCCAGCCGGTCGGACAGATGGCCGCTCAGCAGCACGAAATCGCGCACCCCGAAGCGCAGCCATTCGCGCATCAGCCAGAACAGGAACGGCCGGCCGCCGACCGGCAGCACCGGCTTGGGCAGATCCTGCGCCAGCGCGCCCAGCCTCGTGCCGCGGCCGCCCACCAGGATGGCGCATTGGCGGATGGAGGCGTCCAAACTCGTCCCGCACCTGGCCGTCATGCCGCCATGGGACGAAAACGCCGCTTCACCCAGGCGCCGGGGCGGCGTGCGGCAACGAAACCCGACATGACCCTCGCCCGGCTTGAGACTTCGTGGACCGGCCTGGCCCGTCGCGATGTCGCATCGGCCGGTCATCGATCCGGTGCATACGCCAGCGATCGGCGTGGCGCAACCGAGGAGGCAAGGGAAGGCCGAGGGCTCAGCCTTCGGCGTCTCCCGCCAGGGAGGTGAGGTCGCTCGACCCGCCTCCGGCGGGGGGCGCCGCAACGAATCCGTGTCCGCGGCGATTTTCCCGGCGTCCGGCTGCCTCCGCTTCGACAGGTCGAAGACCTGCGGCCCTGGCCGGTGAAGCCGTGACGGGTCCGAACGGATCGCGGCCTAGGCCGCCTGGAAGATCGTCGCCCCCCGATCGGCCGGACCAACGCCCGTGCGGAACGGTTCGAACAGGTCCCGCCCGGTGCCGAACCGGTTCGCCGACAGATCGGCCTGCGCCGGCGTCCGCCGCGCCCAGTCCGCCTCGTCCACCAGCACGTCGAGCCGTCCCGCCGGCGCATCCAGCCGGATCAGGTCGCCGTCGCGCAGCAGCGCGATCGGCCCGCCTTCCGCCGCTTCCGGTGTCACGTGGATCGCCGCCGGCACCTTGCCGGACGCGCCGGACATCCGCCCGTCGGTCACCAGCGCCACCCGCTGGCCGCGATCCTGCAGCACCCCGAGCGGCGGCATCAGCTTGTGCAGTTCCGGCATGCCGTTGGCCTTGGGCCCCTGGAAGCGCAGCACCGCGACCAGATCGCCGGTCAGCGTGCCGGCCTTGAACGCGGCCTGCAATTCGTCCTGGGAATGGAACACCCGTGCCCGCGCCTCGATCACGTGCCGGTCGGGGGCGACCGCCGAGGTCTTGACCACCGCGCGCCCCAGCGGACCTTCCAGCACGCGCAGCCCCCCGGTCGGCTGGAACGGCGCCGCCACGCCGCGCACCACCGCGGCATCGCCGCTGGCCAGCGGCGCCGGGCGCCAGCCCAGCGTGCCGTCGGGGTCGAGTGCCGGCTCGCTCATGTAGGGATCGAGTCCCTCACCCCACACCGTCGTCACGTCCGCGTGCAGCAGCCCCGCGCCCAGCAATTCGCGGGTCAGAAAGCCCATCCCGCCGGCGGCCTGGAAATGGTTCACGTCGGCCTTGCCGTTCGGATAGATGCGGCAGAGCAGCGGCACCACCTCGGCGATGTCGGCGAAATCGTCCCAGGAGAGCGTGATCCCGGCCGCCGCCGCCATCGCCACCAGATGGATGGTGTGGTTGGTCGAGCCGCCAGTCGCGTGCAGCCCGACGATCCCGTTGACGAAGGCGCGCTCGTCCAGCATCCGGCCCACCGGCGTGTAGTCGTTGCCGAGCGCGGTGATGGCGAGCGCCCGGCGCGTCGCGGCGCGGGTGAGTTCGTCGCGCAGGGGCGTGTTGGGGTTGACGAAGGAGGCACCGGGCAGATGCAGGCCCATGATCTCCATCAGCATCTGGTTGGTGTTGGCGGTGCCGTAGAAGGTGCAGGTGCCGGGGCCGTGATAGGACTGCGCCTCGGATTCCAGCAGCGCCTCGCGCCCCACCTTGCCCTCGGCGAAGAGCTGGCGCACCCGGCTCTTCTCGTCGTTGGGCAGGCCGCTGGTCATCGGCCCGGCGGGAATGAACACCGCCGGGAGATGGCCGAACGCCAGCGCGCCCATCACCAGCCCGGGGACGATCTTGTCGCACACGCCCAGATAGACGGCGGCGTCGAACATCTGGTGCGACAGCGCGACGGCGGTGGCGAGCGCGATGACATCGCGCGAGAACAGCGACAGCTCCATCCCCGCCTCGCCCTGGGTCACCCCGTCGCACATCGCCGGCACCCCGCCGGCCACCTGCGCGGTGCCGCCGGCCTCCCGCGCCGCCGCGCGGATCAGGTCGGGGAAGCGCTCGAAGGGCTGATGCGCCGAGAGCATGTCGTTGAACGCGGTGACGATGCCGAGATTGGGCGCCGCCCCGGCCCGCAGCGATGCCTTGTCGGAGGGGCCGCAGGCGGCGAAGCCGTGGGCCAGGTTGGCGCAGCCGAGCCGCCCGCGCGGGGGGGTGCGCGAAGCGGCGGCCTCGATCCGGTCGAGATAGCGCGCGCGCCCGTCATGGGAGCGTCCGGCGATGCGCTCGGTGATCTCGCCGATGCGGGCGTGCAGGGTCATGACATGTCCTCGTGCCAGGTGCGGCCGTTGCGCTCGATCAGCGCCACCGCGGCCGATGGGCCCCAGGTGCCGCTGGTATAGGGTTTCGGCAGGTCCGGGCTGTTGCTCCAGGCGTCCAGGATCGGGTCGATCCAGGTCCAGGCGGCCTCCACCTCGTCGCGGCGCATGAACAGGGTCTGGTTGCCGCGTACCACGTCCATCAGCAGCCGCTCATAGGCGTCCGGGTTGCGCACGTTGAAGGTGGTGGCGAAGCTCATGTCGAGCGCCACCTGCTGCAGCCGCATCCCGCCCGGGCCAGGGTCCTTGATCATCAGCCACAGCTTCACGCCCTCGTCGGGCTGCACCCGGATCACCAGCCGGTTGGCGTTGATCGGCCCGGCGGCGGTGCCGAACACCGAATGCGGGATTGGCTGGAACGCCACCACGATCTCCGAGACGCGGCCGGCCAGGCGCTTGCCGGTGCGCAGGTAGAACGGCACCCCGGCCCAGCGCCAGTTGGCGATGTCGGCGCGGATCGCGACGAAGGTCTCGGTGCGGCTCTGCCCGGCGTTCAGCTCCTCCAGATAGCCCGGCACCGGGCCGCCCTCGGACGCGCCGGCGCGGTACTGGCCGCGCACGATGCGCTCGGTGGTCAGCCCGTCGGTGATCGGGGTCAGCGCCTTCAGCACCTTCAGCTTCTCGTCGCGCACGGCATCGGCGCTGATCGAGGTCGGCGGCTCCATCGCCACCAGGCAGAGCAGCTGGAGGATGTGGTTCTGCACCATGTCGCGCAGCGCGCCGGCGGTGTCGTAATAGCCGGCGCGGCCGGCCACCCCCAGCGTCTCGGCCACCGTGATCTGCACGTGGTCCACATGCGCGGCGTTCCACACCGGCTCGAACAGGGCGTTGGCGAAGCGCAGCGCCATCAGGTTCTGCACCGTCTCCTTGCCCAGATAGTGATCGATCCGATAGATCCGGTCTTCGGGAAACACGAGCCCGATCGCCTCGTTCACGGCGCGCGCCGATCCGAGGTTCTTGCCGACCGGTTTTTCGACCACCAGGCGCGAGCGGTCCCCCACCATCTCGAAGCGGCCCAGCCGCTCGCAGATCGGCACTAACAATGCGGGGCCGGTCGCCAGGTAGAACAGCCGGATGCGCCCGGGATGCTTGACCCGCTCGGCGAGTTCGGGCCAGCCCTCCTCGCTGTCGGCATGGGCCTGCTGGTAGCCGACCATCGCCAGGAAGGCTTCGATCGTCTCCGCGATCAGATCGGCGGGGGCGACATGGGCGTGGATCGATTCGCGGGCGAAGCCGCGGAACGCCTCATCCGACATCGCCCGGCGCGACACGCCCAGCACCCGCGCCTCGGGCGGCATCTGCCCGTCCTGGAAGCGATGGTACAGCGCCGGTATCAGCTTGCGGCTTGCCAGATCTCCGGTCGCGCCGAACACGACGGCGATGAACGGCTCGACAGCGATGACGCGTGCCACCATGGGCCATGCTCCGCGGGCAGTCCTGCGCCGGGTCCCGCCTGGCGGGAGTCCGGCGCCGGAGCATCGGGTGAAGTGTTACTGCCTCTCGGACGCCCAGCCCTTATAGTCCTTCACATTGTCGCGCGTCACCAGCACCGACGCCATCAGCGTGGGATCATGCTCGGGCTTGGAGCCGTGCAGCACGCCATTGCCCAGCCGCACCGCCTCGCGCGCCATCTGGAACGGATCCTGGCTCGCCGAGGCCATGATCATCGGCGAGTTCGGGTCCTTCAGCGCCGCCTCGATGTCCGGCGCGCCATCGACCGAGGTGATCATGACATTGGTGCGGCCGAGCTGGCGGGCGGCGAGATCGGTGCCGATCGCCTGCGGGTCGTTGATCGCGAACACCGCGTCGATCTTGGGGAAGCGCGTCACCATGGCCTGCATCACGTTCAGCCCGCCTTCGCGCGAGCCCTTGGCGTCCTGGTCCGACGACAGGATCTTGATGCCCGGCGCCTTGGCGAACTCCTTCTTGCAGCCATTCACCCGGTCGATCACCGAGGAGACCTGCGGGCCGTTCTGGATGATCACGTCACCCTTGCCGCCCAGCTTGTCCACGATGTACTTGCAGGCGATCTCGCCGGCCTGGATGTTGTCGGTGGTCACGGTCGCATCCGCTCCCTTGGCCGCGGTATCCACCGCCACCACCACGATGCCGGCCGCCTGGGCGCGCTTGATCGCGGGTTCGATCGCGTTCGGATCGCCCGGGTTCAGCAGGATCAGATCGACGCCGGCGGCGATGAAATTGTCGATCTGGGTGAACTGCTTGCCCAGATCATAGTCGAAGCCGAGCGCCTGCACCTTGACGTTCGGGTTGATCTTCTTCGCCTCGAACTCGGCCCCCTTGGCGAGCGCGATGAAGAACGGATTGCCCATCGAGCCGAGCGAGATGCCGATGGATTTCAGGTCCTTGGCGCCGGCGGCGCCGGTGGCGAGCGCCAGCGCGGCGCTGGCCAGCAGCAGTTTCTTCAGCATGCGTTATCCTCCATGTGGTCGTTCAAACGCGCTGTCCGCGACGGCCGACCTGGCGCCGTCCCGGCAGATCCGGCCTTGGCCGAAACTCTCCTCACGCAGGGCCAGGGCTCCGCCCCGGCCCATCGGAACCGCAGCCACGAGCTGGTGGCTGCGCAGCCCTCGGCCTAGGTCCGCGCGGAACCGCGCAGCCGGTACCGGTCGAGCGCCACCGCCCCGATGATCACCGCGCCCTTGGCGATGTACTGCCAGATGTCGGACACCCCCAGCAGCACCAGCCCGTTGGTCAGCACCGCGATGATCAGCGCGCCGATCAGCGTGCCCCAGATCGAGCCGATGCCGCCGACGAAGCTGGTGCCGCCCAGGATCACCGCGGCGATCGCATCGAGCTCATAGGACTGGCCGAGCTGCAGCCCGTTGGCGGCATACAGCCTCGCCGCCTGCATCACCCCGCCGACGCCGGCGAGCAGGCCGGAGGCGCCATAGACGAACAGCAGCACCCGGGGAACCTTGATGCCCGACAGGCGCGCCGCGGTCTCATTGCCGCCTACCGCGTAGATGTGCACACCGAGGACGGTGCGGCGCAGGATCAGCCAGGAGACCAGGATCACCAGGAAGGCGATGATCACCAGCCAGGGCACGCCATAGACACTGCCATTGCCGATGAAGGCGAAGGGCAGGGACGGGTTGAACACCGTAGTGTCTCCGCCCAGCAGCCGCGCCACCCCGCGCACGGCGGTGAGCGAGCCCAGCGTGACGATGAACGGCGGCAGCCGTACGAAGGCGACCAGCGCGCCGTTGAACAGCCCGCAGGCGAGGCCCGCGAGCATCGCCGTGGGAATCCCGAGGAAGCCGAAATCCTTCGAGACGATCAGCCCCATCATCGCCGCGACCGCCAGGATGGAGCCGACCGAGAGATCGATGCCGCCGGTCAGGATCACGAAGGTCATGCCGGCCGCCAGCACCGCGTTCACCGAGGCCTGCTGGGTCACGATCGAGAGGTTCTGGAAGGTCATGAACCTGCCCTCGCCGGTCAGATAGAGCGAGGTCAGCTGGATCAGGATGCACAGTACGATCAGCACCGGCAGCATGCCGACGGCGCGGAACAGCCCGCGCAGCGATGCGGCGCGTGACTGCGCCGCCAAAGCCTCGGCCGGCTCGGCTTTCGCCTCGGTCATTTCCTGCATGGTTCCGTTCCCCTCTGGTCTTATTTGCCGCCGATCCGGCGCGCGCCAAGCCACGAAGCTGGTTCAGTCTGCAGCGACCAGGCTGTGATCGACGCCGGTCGCCAGGGCCATGATGCTCTCCTGGGTGACCGCGACGCCGGTCTCGCCGCCGACTTCGCCCATGATGTGGCCCTCGCGCATCACCACCACGCGGTCGCAGATGCCGATCACCTCGGGCAGTTCCGAGGAAATCACCAGCACGCCCACGCCCGTCTGCGCCAGCTGATCGATGATGCGGTAGATTTCGGACTTGGCGCCGATATCGACACCGCGGGTCGGCTCATCGAGGATCAGCACCTTGGGCTCGGTCTCGAGCAGGCGCGAGAGCAGCGCCTTCTGCTGGTTGCCCCCAGACAGCGCGCCGATCTCGATCAGCGGGCTGGCGACCCGGATCGACAGCGCCTTGATCGCCGCCGCCGCCCGCCGCCGGCCCTTCGCGCGGTTCAGCACCACGCCTCCGGCCGCGTCGCGGCCGATCACGCCCAGGGTGATGTTGTCGGCCACTGCCATGTCGAGGAACAGGCCCTGCGCCTTGCGGTCCTCGGTCAGATACACCAGCCCGGCATCGATCGCATCGCGCGGGCCGGTGAAGGAAACCGGCTTGCCGTTCAGCACGATCTCGCCGCTGGTTCGCGGGTCGGCGGCGTAGATCAGCCGGGCGAGCTCGGTCCGGCCGGCACCGACCAGCCCGGCGAGGCCCAGCACCTCCCCGGCATGCAGGGTGAACGAGCAGTCTTTCACCCGATGCCCCTCGGTCATGCCCCGCACTTCCAGGACCGGCTGGTTGCGGACCCCGGATTTGTGCTCCTTCTTGTAGAACGAGGACAGATCACGCCCGACCATCATGCGCACGATCGTCTCGGGCCGGATCTCGCCGGTGGCGAGCGTGCCGACATAGGTGCCGTCGCGCAGCACCGAAACGCGGTCCGACAATTCGTACACCTCGGCCATGCGGTGGGAGATGTAGATGATCGCCAGCCCCTCGGCGCGCAGCCGGCGGATCAGGTCGAACAGCTTGTCGGTCTCGCGCGAGGACAGGGCGGTGGTGGGCTCGTCCATCACCAGGATGCGCGACTTCGCGTGCAGGGCGCGGGCGATCTCGACCATCTGCCGCTCGGCGATGGACAGGTCGGCGACCAGCGTGGAGGGCTTGAAGCTGGCCCCCAGGCCGGCCAGCACCTCGGCGCAGCCCGCGGCCATCGCGCCGCCATCGACCATGAAGCCCCGGGCCGGCTCGCGGCGGAGATGGATGTTCTCGGCGACGGTCAGATTGGGGGCCAGGGCCAGTTACTGGTAGATGATGGAGATCCCATGGGCCTTGGCGGCCAGCGGATCGCCGATCACGACCGGCTTGCCGTCGATGCGGATTTCCGCCCCCGGATCGGACTGATAGGCGCCGGCGAGGATTTTCATGAGCGTGGATTTGCCGGCGCCGTTCTCGCCCATCAGGGCATGCACCTCGCCCGGATAGATCGTCAGCTGCACATCGCGCAGCGCCTTGTTGGCGCCGAACGTCTTGGAGACGTGCCGCATTTCCAGCAACGGACGCAATTCAGGCGACTTTGCCATGGACATGCTCCCCCCGCGGGTCGGCCGGTCCGCCTTCTGCGAGGATTCCGGCGCGAGGCCCGAAATGAATAAACAGCGGCAGTGTTGCGGCCCCCAGGGCGCCCGCGCAAGCACCGAAGCTGCCGGCCATCAGCTTGGGCGGCGTGCGCGCCTCCGGCCAGGCCGCCGCGAGGCGCGGCGCCAGCCGGCGCAGCAGCTCCTCGAGCCAGCGCCGGTCGAGGTCGCTGTCGAGGATCACGCTCGGCATGTCGAGCAGCGCCCGCGCGGCGAGCAGCGGCTCGACCAGCGCATCGGCGCAGTCCGTCAGCCATTCGCCCATCAGTTCGGGCGCGCGTTCGGCCGCCTCTGCCAGCTCGCCGAGACCGGTGACGGGAATCGCGGCGTGGCGCAGATGGCGGATCGCGGCGTTGAGCGAGGCGCGCAGGGGTTCGAGAACGGCCTGCCACTTCTCCCAGATGTCGTCGATCAGCGGATTGTTGGCGATGGATTTGAGCGTGATATGCTGTACGC
>DAICZL010000108.1 GCA_027311165.1 bacterium | reverse complement strand
TTGCCGCCTGACGCTCCCAGGCGGAAAAATCGCTCAGATCATCCGCCTTGGCGCTGCGGCTCGCAAAGGCACCGCCCTTCAGCAGCATGATCCGCTCATCCGGAGACATCCGGTCCCAGTTGGCACCGCTATCCTTTGCATAGGATTTGGCGTCAGCCAGCGCATCGCGCGTCCGCTTGCTGAACGCCGCTCGTACCGCATCCGGCACCGCGGTCAGCCGCGCCGATCCCAGCGTCTCATCAAGGGCGACCTCGGCGCCGAGTGCGCGCAGGTTCTGCGCCAGATGCGCCTGATACAACGCGCCCCATTCATGGATGCGATCGTGCATCTGCAGCATATCCAACGAGCCCACCCGGCCGCCCGGTGTCAGCACCACATTCGGGACCGCGACATGGGTATGCAGCTGCGGATCACCGGCCACTTTCACCGTGACCAGCTCGGTCTCCATCCGCCCGTCCGCTCCCCGCCGGGCGATCTCCAGCGTCGGGCGGGCGGTATAGTGGTCAAAGGCGACCCAGCCGATCGAACCTTTCTCCGCGCCGTCCCGGCCGCCCTTGCCCATCCGGGCCTGACCCACCGTCTCAGCCACCGCCAGCATCGCCGCATGCACCGCATCACGATGCGCCTGGGCGATCAGGTTGCGCTCCGCCTCGGTCGGGGCAAACGCCCAGGCCAGAGACACCGACTTATCAGCCGAGAAGGTGTAATCGACATAACCGATCGGTGTGCGGGATTTGGTGATCGTACGCTGCCATTCCCGCGCCGTGCGCTCATCGCCATTGGCAAGCCGGCCAGCCAGGATGTTCTCCCGCGCGGTGGCATCCAGCGCCCTTGGGTCTTCGACGCCCATGGATTTCAGGAACCGGATCAGATCGCGATGCAACGGCGCCTGGGGGTCAGTGGTCGCACCGGGTTCGGCGGCCGTGCCGGCAGTGGTCCCCGCTGCGGTAGCGTTTCCGGTACCGGGGCCGGGGCCAGCGGCCGGTGTCTGCGGAACCAGGGCGAGATCCGCTTCGCTGCGCGCGGCGGCCTGGCTGAGTGCCGATCTCAGGGTCTCGGCATTGCCCTCGGTCAGCGCATCCGCCCAATCCGCCCCCTTGCCACCACCGATCACCGCAGCTGGCGGCTGGAGGAAGACCGCCTCATTGCCCTTGGCCCGGATGATCCCGATCGCTTCGGCCGCGGCGCGCTGCCCCGCCAGCCCGACCTGCCGCCCGCCATAAATCTTCGGATTGTCGCGATCCACCAGAAACCCGATCGTCTCGGCCCCGCGATATTTGCCGGCCCAGTCGACCACCCCGCCGGCATTATAGCCGACCACCCCGGCATGACCGGTCGCCTGCACCACGCTGGCCACCGTCTCGAACCCTTCGCCCGCCAGCAGCAGCCGGGCATGACCCGCGATCGGCAACGCCGCGGTGCCGCTCGATGCCGGCGCTCCCAGCCTCCAACTGCCCGCCTGTCCCAACATTTTACGGCCGGTCTTCTCGCCCGCCTCGGTCAGATAGGTCCGCTGCACCCCGGTCAGCCTGACCTGCCCCGCGCCATCCAGCCCATACATCGGCGTCAACATGGCAACCGTCGCACCCGATGCGATCTCGGTCGCATCGTATTTCCGGTGGAGAGCCGCGAATTTCACCTGGGGCAGCAGCCAATCCGCATCCAATCCCCGCCGCTCGAAATACCGCCTCCCGATCGCCCGCCACGCCTCGGTGGTCTCAACCTGCGCCCGCCATTCCGCGCGCTTGCGGCTCTTGACCCCGACACTGCCCTTGAACACCGGCGCAACCATCTCCCCGGCACCGTCCACGGCGTCCCGCCACACCCGCCCCGCCGTCGCCTGCCTGGCTTCGTCCTGTTTCGCGGCCTGAGCCGCCGCGACTTCGGGATCGATCGTCCCGATCTCGCGCGCCGCCCCCAGGTTCAGATGCTGGCGCAAGGCAGCGAACCCGCCGACATCTCCGGTCGCAAAATCCTTCCACACCCCGGTGGTGGCATTCACCGAGACGGTCCAACCCTCGCCACCCCGCCAACTGGCCTGAACCCGCACCCGGTTGCCGCGCTTCTGATAGCGCACCCCTGCGGCATCGAGCGCCTCAGTCACCGCGATCTGCTTTAGCGGCATCGCCGCCTGTTCGCCGGTCTGGGTCGCCGGGTCCGCCGGCAGGGGCGTGCCATCGGCACGGTTACCCGCGAGGATATTGGCCAGTTCGGCGCGCGTCGGCTCGCGCATCGGATCCAGTCCGAACACCTCGGCCAGCGCTTCGGTGCCGCGCTGATACTGCTTGCCGGTGATCCGCGCGCCATCCGCCCGCTGACCGGCCAGCAGATGCGCGATCTCATCGCGCGTCACCGGACGGGTCAGGTCGATCGCCAGGAGTTCAGCCAGACGCGGGTCCATGTCACGGCGTGGCTCGGGGATCGTCCCCGGACGCACGACATCGCCCGCTCGGGGATCATCCGACGCCGATACCGGCCCTGCCTCAGCAGCACCAGCACCGGCGTCGGCAGAAACATCGCCCTGGACGCCCGCGGCCGTAACAGCGCGGGTATCCGCTCGAGCGATCATGCCCCCATCGGGCTGCCACACACCGTCCTGATAGGTCATGCCGCGCTGATAATAAAGCGCCAGATCCTGCGCCGTCGCCGGCAAGGTCTGCGTCATCAGATGATCGGCCATCTTCGTCGCCGATCCCGTCGATAACGCCGCACCGGCCCGGAACGTCAGCATCAGCGCTCGCCCGCCGATGGGGAGGGAGAAGGACCAGCGCCGGCACGGCTGGCCAGGGGGTCAGACGCATCGGGATCGATCCCCAGCGCCGCGTTCATCCCGCGTACCACCCCGGCCTCGATCTCGACGCCCAAACCGCCCAGCTTCTCTTGGACACGCACGAGGGCATTCGTCTGGTCGCGCAGCGCCACCGCCACCGACCGCATCGCTCCCTCCAACGAACTCTCCGCCGTCGGCGTCGCCGCCTCGATCACCTGCGCCAGCATCTCCGTGTGCGTCTTCTGCGTCTCCAGCATCAGCCGCAGGACCTGCGTGATCTGGTCCAGTCGCGCATCCGTCGAACTCGCAGCAGGGGCAGTCGGCCGGGCCATGCGATTCTCCTTGCCTGACCC
>DAICZL010000105.1 GCA_027311165.1 bacterium | reverse complement strand
TGGTAGTCTTGGGCGGCCGGGCCGGCGGGGGTGGGGCGTGCTGCCGCGGCGGTTGCGGATGACCCGGCCGGCTGATCGGAGATCGGCCTGGCCAGACCGCGCTGATCGCGATCGTTCATGGCGCGTGCCCGATGAGGGCGCGGCCCGAGGGAAGATGCATGACCAGCAAGCTGCTCTATCAGTTGGATACCGACTGGACGCCGAGCGTGTTCGACAGTGTCGTCGCCTATGACGGCGGCGCGGAGCACGTGATCGGGCATGCCAACATCACCCCGGACAATGTCGGGCCGCTGGTCGATGGCGCGGTGTTCACCCGCGGCGCCAAGGACAAGCGCTTCACCGCCCTGTTCGTGGGCGGCGGCGACATGGCCGCCGGCGAGGCCGTGCTGGACGCGGTGAAGCGCCGGTTCTTCGGCAGCTTTCGCGTCTCGGTGATGCTCGACAGCAACGGATCCAACACCACCGCCGCGGCGGGGGTGGCGCTGCTGGCCAAATCCGCGAGCCTGGTCGGCAAGCGCGCCGTGGTGCTGGCCGGCACCGGGCCAGTGGGCATGCGCGCGGCGGGCATGCTCGCGCTGGAGGGCGCGCAGGTGACCATCACCGGCCGCCAGCGCGGCCGTGCGGAAGCGGCGGCGGCGGTGATCGCCAGCCGTTTCGGGATGGCCGTCGCGGCGGTGGAGGCGGCGGATCCGGCGGCGCGGGCAGCAGCGATCGCCGGCGCGCAGATCGTCTATGCCGCCGGTGCCATCGGCCATGAGTTGCTGGACGAAGCAGCCTGGCGCGGCGAAGCCTCGGTGGAACTGCTGGCCGATGTGAACGCCCAGCCGCCGCTCGGCATCGGCGGGATCGGGGTGATGGACAAGGGCAAGGACCATGGTGGCAAGCTCGCCTTCGGCGCGCTCGGCATCGGCGGTCTGAAGCTGAAGCTGCACCGGGCCTGCATCGCCCGGTTGTTCGAGCGCGACGACCAGGTGCTGGACGCCGAGGCAATCCTGCAGCTGGCAAAGGAGCTGGCATGATGGCGATGCTCGGAAGGGTCGTCCGGTGATGGCGATCGAGGCCGCAGGGCAGGGCGGTAGCCCCGCCGCGATCAAGGACGCGCCGGTGGAGACTTCTCTGGCCGACCTGGCGAGCCCCGCCGCGACCCCGGCCGGGGGCAGCGCGGCGGCGGTGATGGGCGGCATCGGCGCCGCTCTGGTCGCCATGGTCTGCCACCTGACGATCGGGCGGAAGAAATATGCCGCGGTCGAGGCCGAATTATCCGCCGTGCTGGTCGCGGCCGATGCGCTGCGCCTGCGCATGGTCGCGGCGATCGAGGAGGATGTGGCGGCCTTCGGCACCGTGATGGCCGCCTACGCCCTGCCCAGGGAGACCGAGGCGCAGATCGCATCCCGCGGCGCCGCGATCCAGGCGGCGCTGCGGCTTGCGACCGAGGCGCCGCTTGCCTGCGCCCGGCTCTGCGCGGAGGCGATCGAGCTGGCCGCCACCGTCTCGGCGAAGGGCAATGCCACGGTGATCAGCGATGGCGGCGTCGCGGTGCTGGCGGCCCATGCCGCCCTGCGCAGTGCGGCGCTGAATGTCGCGGTGAACCTGAAGGCGATCGAGGATCGCGCTTTCGCCGCGGCGGCGCGGGCGGAGATGGAGACACTGCTGGCCGCCGGCGCTGCCCGGGCCGAGGCCACCTATCTGCTGGTGAAGACGCAACTCGACTGAAACTCTTTGAAGCCATGCGCCCTGCTGCGGGAGTGAACCGGCGCGGCCCGATGACCGGCAGTGGCATCCGGGGCAGGCGCTGGTCTTTGCCGGCCCCGGGAGGTTGCCAGGGGAGGCCGTCCGTCCGGGAGCGGGCCGAAGGAATGGCTGATCGTTCCGGGTGGTTCCGGGATGCTCCCGTATCTGCTTGCTCCGAGTCCGCCGCCAAATCGAGGGAGGAATGAAAACATGGACCTGCACGAATACCAGGCCAAGGAATTGCTGGCGGCAGCCGGGGTCGACGTGCCGCGCGGCGCGATCGCCTTCAGCGCCGATCAGGCGGTGTATGCCGCGACCGAACTGGGCGGCTGGCACTGGGCGGTGAAGGCGCAGATCCATGCCGGCGCCCGCGGCAAGGCCGGCGGCATCAGGCTGTGCAAGACCTATCACGAGGTGCGCGAGGCGGCGCAGGCGCTGCTCGGCCGCCGTCTGGTGACCCACCAGACCGGCCCCGAGGGCAAGCCGGTGCAGCGCGTCTATGTCGAGGTGGCGTCGCCCTATGAGCGGGAGTTCTATCTGGGCTTCGTGCTCGACCGGAAGACCGAGCGCATCCGCGTGATCGCCTCCCGCGAGGGGGGCATGGAGATCGAGCAGATCGCCGCCGGTGGGCCCGACGCGCTGATCCAGGTGGTGGTGGAACCCGCGGTCGGGCTGCAGCCCTTCGAGGCGCGCGAGATCGCCTTCCGGCTGGGCCTGTCGATCAAGCAGGTGCAGCGCGCGGTGCAGACCACCATGGGCGCCTATCGCGCCTTCCGCGACCTGGACGCGACGATGCTGGAGATCAATCCGCTGGTGCTGACCAAGGACGAGCGGATCGTGGCTCTGGATGCCAAGATGACCATCGATGACAACGCCTTGTTCCGCCAGCGCGGCGCCGAGGCGATGCGCGATCCGGCGCAGGACGACCCGCGCGAGGCGCAGGCGGCCGAGCACAATCTGAACTATGTCGGGCTGGACGGCGATATCGGCTGCATCGTCAATGGCGCGGGCCTGGCGATGGCGACCATGGACGTGATCAAATATGCCGGTGGCGAGCCCGCCAATTTCCTCGATGTCGGCGGCGGGGCGAGCCCGGAGCGGGTGGCCACCGCGTTCCGCCTGGTGCTGTCGGACGCCAAGGTGAAGGCGGTGCTGGTCAATATCTTCGCCGGCATCAACCGCTGCGACTGGGTGGCCGAGGGCGTCGTGCACGCGGTCCGTGAGACCGCGATCAAGGTGCCGCTGGTGGTGCGGCTGGCCGGCACCAATGTCGAGGCCGGGCGGAAGATCCTGGCTGAGAGCGGCATCGACCTGATCACCGCCGACAGCCTCGCCGAAGCGGCGCAGAAGGCGGTCGCGGCGGCGCGCAACCAGGGAGCGGGACGATGAGCATCCTGATCGACGAGACCACGAAGATCCTGATCCAGGGCTTCACCGGCGACAAGGGCAGCTTCCACGGCCGCGAGATGATCGAGTACGGATCGAACGTGGTCGGCGGCGTCACCCCCGGCAAGGGCGGCAAGACCCATCTGGGCCGGCCGGTGTTCAACACGGTGCGCGAGGCGGTGGCAGCCACCGGGGCCGAGGCTTCGATCACCTTCGTCGCCCCCCCGTTCTGCGCCGATGCGATCATGGAAGCGGCGGATGCCGGCATCAGGCTGGTCTGCGCCATCACCGACGGCATTCCCGCTCAGGACATGATCCGGGTGAAGCGCTATCTGCGCCGCTACCCGCGCGAGCGCCGCACCTTGCTGGTCGGCCCCAATTGCGCCGGCATCATCAGCCCGGGCAAGGCCATGCTCGGGATCATGCCCGGCCATATTTACATGAAGGGCGGCGTCGGCGTGGTCTCGCGCTCCGGCACGCTCGGCTACGAGGCGGCGGCGCAGCTCAAGGAACTCGGCATCGGCATCTCCACCAGCGTGGGCATCGGCGGGGATCCGATCAACGGCAGTTCCTTCCTCGATCATCTCGAATTGTTCGAGCGCGATGAGCAGACCGAGGCGGTGCTGATGATCGGCGAGATCGGCGGCCCGCAGGAAGCCGAGGCGGCCGAATGGATCCAGCGGAACATGACCAAGCCGGTGGTGGGCTATGTCGCCGGGCTGACCGCGCCCAAGGGGCGGCGCATGGGGCACGCGGGGGCGATCATCTCCTCCAAGGGCGACAGCGCCGCCGAGAAGGCCGAGATCATGCAGGGCTTCGGCCTCGATGTCGCGCCCAGCGCCGGGGAACTCGGCGCCACCATGGCCGCCGTGCTCCGCCGTCCCCGCCGCGCCGCCTGAGGAGAAGACCATGAGCTTCCTGCTGATCGACCAGGCGAATCCCAGGCTGCACCGTTCGGAACTCGCGGTGCCGGGATCGAACCCGGCGCTGTTCGAGAAGGCGGCGCAGAGCGCGGCCGACATCGTGTTTCTTGATGTCGAGGATGCGGTGGCGCCCGATGACAAGGAGCAGGCCAGGCGCAACATCATCGCCGGGCTGAACGAGATCGACTGGGGTCGCCGGACGATGATGCTGCGCATCAACGGCCTGGACACTCACTACATGTATCGTGACGTGATCGACATCGTGGAAGCCTGCCCGCGGCTCGACATGATCCTGATCCCCAAGGTCGGCACCGCCGCGGACGTGTATGCGATCGACATGCTGGTGACCCAGATCGAGACCGCCAAGCGGCGCGAGAAGCGCATCGGCTTCGAGGTGCTGATCGAGACCGCACTCGGCATGGCCAATGTGGAGGCGATCGCGCAGAGCAGCCGGCGGCTGGAGGCGATGAGCTTCGGTGTCGCGGACTACGCCGCCAGCACCCGGGCGCGCACCACGGTGATCGGCGGGGTGAACTCCGATTACGGCGTGCTGACCGATAAGGACGAGGCCGGCCGGCGGGACTATCACTGGGCCGATCCCTGGCATTTCGCGCAGAGCCGCATGATGGTCGCCTGCCGCGCCTACGGACTGCGGCCGATCGACGGGCCGTTCGGGGATTTCAACGACCCGGAGGGCTACAAGGCCGCCGCCCGCCGCGCCGCCGTGCTGGGCTTCGAGGGGAAATGGGCGATCCATCCCAGCCAGATCGCGCTGGCCAACGAGATCTTCTCACCCTCCGAGGCCGAGGTGACCCGGGCACGGCGCATCCTGGCGGCGATGGAACAGGCGGCGAAGGAAGGCCGGGGGGCAGTGTCGCTGGATGGCCGGCTGATCGATATCGCCAGTATCCGCATGGCGGAGGCGCTGATCGCCAAGGCGGATGTGATCGCCGGAGGGTAGGTTCTAACGTGCCGCGCTGACCCAGACCTTTGAAAAGGAAGGTCAGGGCCTTGCCCTGGACCCGCATACGAAAGAGAATCACTTATGCGATGTCCAGCGGCTTGGCCTCAGGCTGGTTTCAAAATGTTATTGGCAGAACTTGGGAGTTTCTGCTTGACGTGTGTTTGACAGATCCGGGCAGGATGAGACTCATTCAGAAATTCATTCGTATCGTAAACAAAGCATAACAAATAATGC
>DAICZL010000088.1 GCA_027311165.1 bacterium | reverse complement strand
CTTCCTGCCTTCGTTTTTCTACATCCTGATCGCGGCGCCTCTGCTGCTGCGTCACCGTGGCAATCCGAACGTGCAGGGCTTCGTCCGGGGCGCCTATGCGGCGGCGATCGGCACGATCCTCGGCGCCTGCATCCTGCTCGGCAGGATCGCAATCGGCGACTGGCTGACTGCCCTGATCGGCCTTGTCTCGCTGGCCGTTCTGTTTCGCTGGAAGGTCAATAACCCCGCGCTGGTGGCGGTGACTGCGGTAGTTGGTTTGATTGCCTATCCCCTTCTGCAGCCAGCCTGGGTGTTCGTCAAATAGGCAAGGAACAAGAGGAGGGCACCCGACTGCAATGACCGCCACGGGCGGTCAGCGCGGCTTGCACCGCAATCCTTATGATGGATGCGGACCGTCATCAAAAACTCAAACTGAGTGTGAACCGCCCCGGGTTTGTCAGAGGCGCCAACTCCTGCGAAGGCGGAGCCTCCGGCAAACCCGAGGCGGGTCAGGTGTCTTCAATACAGATGACCGAACGCCGCTATTCTGAGCGTCCGGATCGATCGAGTGAGGTAAGCGAATCGGCGAGTCATCGGGGTCGGGCGTCGAGATCTTCTTGACTTGTATCGGGCAGGAACTGGAGGAACCGTGTCGCGAGGGGTGGTAGCACTAGGAGCGTGAGCATCGCGGCGGTGAAGAGTCCGCCGAGGATAACGATCGCCATGGGTCCTTCGATCTCGTCGCCTGGAGAGCCTGCGGCGATTGCGAGTGGAATGAGGCCAAGGGCTGTCACCGTCGCAGTGATCAGGATGGCCGGCAACCGGTCCAAGGCGCCGCGTCGGGCCGTATCCGCATTCCACGGCAGGCCGTCCTCGCGCACGAGGCGCCGATAATGGATCAGCAACAGCAGGCCGTTGCGCAACGAAAGGCCAAACAAAGTAACCAGACCGACGAGAGCGCCCAGACTGAGTCCACCCCCCAGAAATATCCATGCCGACGCGACGCCACCCGCAAGCGCGAAAGGCAGTCCAAGGGCCATCAGCAGGACCGCACGCGCTTCACCCAAGGCAAGGCTCAGCAACACCAAGATTACGACGAGAGCTGTTCCCGCATGAATCAGCAGTGAGCGCAGCGCTGCGGCTCCCGCGACGGCACTGCCGCCGTAGCTGACGTAATCGTCGCGCATCAGACGTAGTCCCTCTATCCGCCGCTGCACCGCCGCGAGAACCGAAGCACCACGCCCCGGTGCCGACTGCACGGTGACCACCTGCACAAGCCGACCCGCGTCGTGCAGGATCAGCCCCGGAGCGACCGTCTGCCGAATCTTCGCCACCGTTCCCAGTAGCACAACACGGCCCTGGGCATTGGTAACGGGCAATTTCGACAAGCTTGCCGGGTCCGCGCGCATCGAGCGGGGCATGGTTACCACGATGGGTTCGATCAGGGTCCCGCGGTAGATCTGCCCGACCCGGTCGCCCGAATACGCCGCGCGTATGGCGGCGAGAACAGACCTCGCGGTGAGGCCGTATCGGACCATGGCGTCCCGGTCCGGTGTGATCGAGAGAACCGGTGTGTCAGGTGGCGCCGCGACGGCCGCCGTGTCGATGCCCGGGAGCGCCCGGATTGCGCGCGCAATC
>DAICZL010000087.1 GCA_027311165.1 bacterium | reverse complement strand
GCGTAGGGAATGCGCCGGTAGCGGGTGGCCAGGGCCGGTCCCTCGGGCAGGGTCTGGGCATGGCGGGCGGCGCGCACCAGATCGTCGGGCGCGTTGGGGTCGAACAGCAGCGCGGGATCGTCGATCTGTTCGGCATGGGCCGGAATGCGCGAGGCCGCGACCCGCTTGCCGAGCGCCACCGCCTCGGCCACCGGCAGCGAGAACCCCTCATCGCGCGAGGGCACCACCACCAGTTCGGCATCGTGATAGACCGCCAGCAGTTCGTCATCGGACAGCCGGGGCAGGAACACCGGCTCGGCGACCAGGAAGGCGCGGGGGTGCTCGCGCCGCAGCCGCGCCTGGGTGGCCGCATGGAAGCCGCCGCCGATGACCAGCCGCAGGCCGAGTTCGCGCAGCGCGGCGGCGGCGCGCAGCGTCACCTCGACATTCTTGCGCGGATCGGCGGCGGCGCCGACGAACACGTAGCGCGTGCCTGGCGGCAAAAGCTCCTGCAGCCGCACCGAGGCCGGCGGCGCCGGCTCCCCGGCGGGACGGAAGGTGAAGCGGGACTGGCAGTGGAAGGCGAAGGCCTCGCCTTCGTAGTCGCCCATCAGCGCGCCGATCTCGGCCAGCGTCGAGTCGGAATTGGCGAGCAGCGTGTGGTAGCGGGCCAGCGAGCGCATGCGGTAGCGATAGGTCTGAAAGGCCTCGTCGGTCGCAAGCACTGCCGGATCGAGCCGCCGCCAGTGGCGCAGCGGAATGAAATCATGCACCACCGCCAGCCGGCGCAGCCCCGCGCGCATGGCGCCCACCAGGGTCGCGGTATCGTGGGTGAGCGGCGAAAGATTGAGAAACACGTCGCCACGGATGTCGGTGAAATCGCTGCTGATCGCTTCGAACCAGCCGGTCAGATCCTCGGGCAGGTGGTCGAGCAGCCGGTCGGTCACGCCCGACAGGCGGATCCCGGCCATTTCGCGGATCGCCTCCAGCACCGAGCGTCCGTGCAGACCGATGCCCTTGGCGGCGTATTCGGGATCCTGAAACGGTCGCAGATCGACCACCAGCTCGATGCCGTCGGACGGGCTGCGCGACGCTCCTGGCCGGAGAGGTTGCGGCGGGTTGGCGAGCTTCAGCGGCACGCAGGGTCCCTCGCTGATCGGTGCTGGCGCGGCCGCGGACCGGCCGGGGCCGACCTTAGGGGGTTGCGGCGGTGCGGAAAAGATGGGGTTTTCGCGGGCATCGATGACCGTTGCGTAACCATCGGCGTGCACCGGCCGGCCGGCCTGCGCCTCCCGTCTGGCCGGTTGACCTCGCGGCTGTGAGGCGGATAAGTCGAAGAGTGTGTGCCCCATGGCGTCCAGACCAAGTGCCCGGAACCTTGACCTGCTCGCCAGGGTCGCCCCTGGCTGGTCGCGGTCTGCCGGTCACGCTTCCCCGATCCCGGATGCGCCTGCCAGTGGCGGCGCGATCACTGGCTGCGCGATCATTGGGGGCGCGATGCCAGGGGGCGCGATGCCAGGGGGCGCGATGCCAGGG
>DAICZL010000076.1 GCA_027311165.1 bacterium | reverse complement strand
GTGTGGCCCTGGGCGAGCAGCGTCCGCTGCCGCTCGTAGGCGGCACGCGACTGGCTCAGCTGCGCCTGCGCCGCGGCGAGCCCGGCCTGCGCCGTGCGCAGCGCATTCACCTCGTTCGCCGGATCCAGCCGGGCGAGTTCCTGTCCCGGCTTGACCTGGTCCCCGATATTGACGAGGCGCTGCACCATCCGCCCGCCGATGCGGAAGGCCATGGCGGCCTGGTCCTCGGCTTTGATCTGGCCGGTCAGCATCACCGTCTCGCCGGCAGCCCGACGCTCGGCGACGATGCTGCGCACCGGCCGCGCCGGGGCGGCCTCGGCGGGTTCCTCGCGCTTGCAGGCGCCAAGCCCCGCCGCAAGCGCCGGCAGCAGCGCCAGCGCGCGAACCCAGGAGGGGACGCGGCGGGCGCGGCGTGCATGATGCGCACGGGTGGGGTCCGGCCCGATCTCGCCCGCCCGGCACCGCCCCGCAGGGGCGGCGCGGAGTCTCATGTCTGCTTCATGACAATTCACGCCTTCGCCCCCGGCTGCGCGGGCTGCTTTCCCGACGGGTGGTGCATTAGACGAGGCGGCGATCGCGAGTCCACCGCTAAACTTGACCCGCCACCGGGCCGGCCCTGGCGCGGCCGTCGCCAGCAGCACCTGGTCGCGGCCCCTGCCGATCATGGCGGGGCTCGGGCTTTGCAGGCTCGCGACCGCGTGATCGCCCGGGCAATGGCGCGCCCTGCCCGTGACCGCACCGGTCACGGCGCCGCCTGCGAAAGAAACAGGTTCAAGCCGAGCTCCGTCGCCAGGTAGCCGAGTGCCAGCCGCCCCTTGACGCTGCTGCCGTTCAGGCCGAGCGGCGGGGCGAAGGTGCCGAGCCCGGCCTTGCCCGGGGCAACCGCAACGATCCCGCCGGTGATGCCGCTCTTGCCTGGCAGCCCGACATCGCACAGCCAGGCCCCGGACGCCTGGTAGAACCCCGCGGTCGCCATCACGGCCAGCACGCAGCGGCAGGTCTCGCCATCCACCACCCGTTCGCGGGTGAGCGGGTTCACGCCGCCATCGGCCAGGGTGGCAGCCATCACCGCGAGATCCATCGCCGATACCGCGAGCGCGCATTGCCGCGCATAGAGTTCTGCCGCCTCGGCCGGATCGAGCAGGATATGGCCCCGGGCGCGCAGCAGCCGAACGATGCTGTGCTGGCGGGGATCGCTGAGCGGCGCCGCGGGATCGGCCACGAGCGGCCGGCCGGCGAAGCTCGAAAGCCCGTCGCGGATGAACCGCCAGCGCGCCGCCGGGCTCGCCCCCGGCGCCAGGCAGGTCGCCGCGATCGCGCCGGGCGTCGCCATCGGGTTGGTGCGCCCGTCCTCGCTCCGCTCGATCGCCGAAACCGCATCGGCAGGCAGGCCGGTGCTGGCCACGCCGAGCTGCGCGCAGGCCGCCGCGACGCCGAAATGCCGGCAGATCAGCGCGAACAGGAACGGCTTGGCCAGATCCATGATTGGAAATTCCCATTCGGCGTCGCCGGCGGCATGAACCCGCCCGCTGGTGGTGGCCAGGCAGACGCCGAACAACCCTCCCGGCGCAGCCGCGAGCGCCGGCGAGACTGTGGAATTGGCACCTCCCGCCACGTCCTTGAACCGCTGATACGCCTGGTCCACACAGGCCATCACCCGTTCGGGGACGGGCAGCTGGCCGGTGGAGACATAGCCGTCCCCGACCGTGTCGAGGGCGGAGCGTGCCGGTTTACAGGGCACGCCACCGGGGGCGTCGGGCCCATCCCGCCGGCGGGACCGGCCCGTCCCCGGCCCGGCAGGTCCGCGCGCGGGCCCGGATGTCAT
>DAICZL010000075.1 GCA_027311165.1 bacterium | reverse complement strand
CCGTAGTAGTCGCCGGCGAGCATGGCGAGGTACAGGATGGCGAGGGCGGCGGCGAGCCAGTAGCGGGCCAGCCGCCGCCACGCCCGGTACCGCGCCAGGCCGCTCACCGCAGGCCATTCCTGATGATCAGACGCCGGAACGCGCCCGCCGCCTGGAACTTCGTCATGCCAAGCTCGGCCCCGACCTCGACCGTTTCGGCTCCGAGGCACCAGTTCATGGCGCTGCCTCCCGCAGGTAGGCGTCCCACGCGGTGAACATCCGGTCCAGCTCGTCCGCCCCGGGCGTCGGGAACCGCCGCGCCGACCATTCCGGCCGGTGATGCCGCTCCGCCGCCGCTACCCGGATGTTCCCGATCGGCAGCGCGTCGCTCATGGTCCGCTCAGCCGGCCCCGGCTCTGCCGGCAGCCACACCCCCGGCGTGAACACTCCCCCGCCAGCCGAAGCGGCCGGGACGGGCCGGATGGCCGGGATGACCGGAACCAGCGGGGCCTCATCCCGCACCCGGTAGAACCCCTGCGTATCCGTCACCCCCGGCGACTGGGCGCGGCGGCACCGCCGGTACCCGGCGTCCCACTCCCGCGCCAGCCGGGCGCGGCGGGGGAACTCCCGGCCCGCGCAGAACACCAGGGCGGCGACCGCCAGCGTCCAGATAACAACCAGCCAGTTAGGGATCATGATCCGGCCTCCGTTTCCGCCAGTAGTTCCAGTACCTCACGCGCATCGTTGAAATCGGCTACATCCTCGGGTGCACCCGAGAACTCGCGGATGACCTTCTCTGCGAGCGCTTTAATCTGCCGCCGCAGCTCGGGTGACAAACCCGTCAGGTTCATGCGGACCAGTTCACGATTTTTGCCGTTCATGATTCAGTGTCCTTTCCGTATCCGGCGGCCACCAGCAGCGCCACCAGTTCCGGCAGGGCCAGCATCGCCACCGCCAGCTCCGGCCGCCGCTCCCCCACACCCGGCGGCCAGTACACCACCACATGCGGCACCGACCTGTTGCCCCGCGCGTGGCCCTTGGCCTGGTCCAGCCACTTCCCGATGTTCCGGTTTCCGCTGCCGCTAGTTTTGTTCTCCCACACCAGCCCCGGCGTGCCCAGCACGTCCGAGCCGGGCCGGCCGGAGCCGGCTGACTCGGCGGATGGCCACCACTGGCGGAGGTAGGCGGCGAGGGCGTTCTGAAGCCGCAGCCCCCGGTCGTGGCTCACGGGGCCTCCGCTTCGGCGCTCACTGGGCGTCAGCGGGCGCCAGGCCCGCCTTCCGCAACTCCACCAGCAGCACCCCAGCCTGCCGGTACGACAAATCCGACGACGACGCCAGGAACTCCAGACCCAGGCACCGCCGCGACCACTCCAGACGCTCAACCCGGTCCTTGATCCCCAGCTGCGCGAACAGGGCATGCATCCCGTCCCGCTGGCTCCTGCTGATCGACCCCGGCTGATCCTCAGCGTCGATCGGATCGCTGGTCGGCCTGTCCGGGTCATAGAACGGGTCGTCCGCCGGAGTCGTCGAAGACCGGCTTGACCTGCCCCGCGTTTCCGCCGGCTTCGGCTGCAAAGCCGTGTGCTCCGCCAGCTGCGCGGCTGTCATCACCCCCGCCGCGTCCTTCTCGGCGTCAGTCGTCCTCGAGCGGGACAGCGACCCGTCGCTGTTCGCCGGAAGCCCGTCCTCCCGCTCCGCGACCCGGTTCCGCACCTCCTCCCGTGACGCCACCCCCTTCCGCGAGTCCGACGCCAGCACCGCCAGGATCGCCCGCCCCCAGGCGCTGGTCTCCGCGTTCATCAGCTCACTGGCAGCCGTGTACGGGGTCCGGCCAGGGAACGGCTCCCATGCCACGCCGATGCCCGGCCGCGGGTCATCCGGGGTCCGGTACGCCGCCGCCGCGTAGACGATGAAGCAGTCCTCGCCCGGCTCATCCTCGCGCCGCAGCCCCGTACAGGAGCAGCGCGGGCAGTCCCGCCAGCCGTCCCGGCCCGCCTTGACCTGGCGGCGGCCGATGCACTGCTGGCACCAGTGAGCCGGCACACGCGCCACGTGGTACGGCATGGCGAGGTCGGCGGGCTGGAGGGAGCCTTCGGGGTAGCGGTCGCGGAACTCAGCCAGCCTGGTGGCCACGTCCACGTAGCTGTCAAGCGAGCTGCTGTCATACGCCACTGGTGGCCTCCAGTCCGAGGGCGCCGCGGCTGATGTAGTCCGCGCGCTGTGCGTCGCTGATATTCCTGGCGGCCGTGAGGTCGGCGCCCGCGAGGTCGGCGCGCGCGAGGGCGGCGCGCGTGAGGTTGGCGCCCGTGAGGTAGGCGCCCTCGAGGTTGGCGCCCGTGAGGTAGGCGCCCGTGAGGTTGGCGCCCTCGAGGTCGGCGCGCGCGAGGTTGGCGCCCGTGAGGTAGGCGCGCGCGAGGTCGGCGCGCGCGCCTACCT
>DAICZL010000061.1 GCA_027311165.1 bacterium | reverse complement strand
CCGTATCGTCGGACATGGCGGGTGTGGCTCGGCGTGATCGTGTGACTGGATGGCTTCGACACCCAATCCGTAAACATAATCAGCAGCTTACGCGACATCCGCCACCGAATCCCTGCTATGCCCCTGAATAAGACGGGCTAGCCAGCAGATCCCGGGATGCGCTATGATTAAAAAAAAATAAACGATCGCGAATTGAACCAAAATAGAGGCGGGCCAGTGACGGTTCGACCATCGTGGCATCCAGGATCCCCTCTATCCGCCGTGTCGCGCAGCGTGCCGGCGTCTCGACCGCGACCGTTTCCAATGTGCTGACCGGAAGTCGGCCGGTCACCCCGGCGCTCGCCGCCCGGGTTCAGGCTGCGGTCAGCGAGCTCGGCTACATCGCCGATGGCGGCGCCTCGCGGCTGCGCTCGCGCCGGTCCGCGGTGATCGGCATGCTGGTGCCCGATATCGGCAATCCGTTCTTCGCGAACCTCGCAGCTGCGGTCGAGGTTCTGGCCCGACGTGATCGGTTCGACCTGCTGCTGGCGAGTTCGGGGGAGGATCCGGCGGAGCAATGCGACCGGATGCGGGCGCTGCGCGCCTGGCGGCCGGCCGGGCTGATCGTGGTGCCCTGCGATGATGCGATGACCGCCGGCCAGCTCGCGCGTGATGCCGGGGTGCCGATGGTTGCGGTCGACCGGGTGCCGGCGACCGGCGGCGCCTGGGCGGAGGCATGGGGCATCGATGTGGTCGCCGTCGATAACGACCTGGCCAGCCGGCAGGTCGCCCGCCACCTGTTCGATCTCGGCCATCGGCGGCTGCTGGTGCTCGCCTCGCAGCTCGCCATCGGCAATGTCGTCGAGCGCTGCGCCGGTATCCAGGCCGAAGCGGCGGCGCGGGGCCCGGGGGTTTCGGTCGAGATCCTCGAGGCCGGCTTCGGCCTCGCCGCAAGCCGGGCCGCGCTGGGCCGGCGGCTGTCGGCGCCGCTTCTGCCCACCGCCCTGTTCACGCTCAATGGCCTGGCGACGCTGGCGGCGCTGGAGGCGCTGACCGCGCAGGGTCTGGCGGTGCCGGAGGATATCGCCCTGGTGGGCTTCGACGATCCGGCGTGGATGGCGGTGGTCAGCCCGCCGATCAGCGCGGTGCGCCAGCCGCTCGCGCAGATGGCCGACGTCGCCTGGAGCCGGCTGCGCGCGCGCATCGCGGGTGAGGGCGGGCCGGCGCAGCAGATCCGGCTCGCCTGCAGCTTCGAGATTCGGGCCTCGAGCGGTCCCGGGCGGGCAATGGCGGCGGATGTGGCAGCCTAGTGTCCCGATCCCGAACTTCGCAGCATCGAAATGCGGTCGGAACCGGGACACGGGCTCATTGCTTTCAGTGACCTGCTTATCCCCGAACTTCGCGGTGAAGGCCCGCGAAATTCGGGGGCAGGACCCCAGGGCCGCGACATCTCCAGTTCAGACAAGGCCGGACGTTTTTGAACCCGCCAGTGCGCGCGCGGTCCGCGCCTGCGGCCTCCCTCCCGGTCGCCCCCGCGCCTGCCCTGGCCGGCCATCACCACGGCGGAGCCCCCGCGCTTGACCTGTTTCCTGGGCCTTGATCTCGGCACCTCGGCGTTGAAGGCGCTGATCGTGGACGAGGCCGAGCGCCGCCTCGCCGAGGCCGAGATCCCGCTCGCCACCCGCCATCCGGCGCCGCACGCCTCCGAGCAGGACCCGGATGCCTGGTGGCGTGCCGCCGAGGCGGCGCTGGGCAGGCTGGCCGCGACCGCGCCGGCGGCGATGGCCCGCGTCACGGCGATCGGCCTGTCGGGGCAGATGCATGCCTTGGTATTGCTGGATGCGGCGGACCGGCCGCTCCGCCCGGCGATGCTGTGGAATGACGGCCGCGCCCATCGAGAGGCCGTGGCGCTGAACCGCAGCGGACTGGCGGGCGTGCTGGGGGTGAAGGCGATGGCCGGCTTCACCGCGCCCAAGCTCGCCTGGCTGGCCCGCCACGAGCCCCGCGCTGCCGCCGCCGCGCGCAGCCTGCTGCTGCCCAAGGACATGCTGCGCCTGCATCTGACCGGGGCGCGGATCAGCGATGTCTCCGATGCCGCGGGCACCTGGCTCCTGGATCAGGCGGAGCGGCGCTGGAGCGCGGCGGCGATCGCGGCCACCGGGATCGATGAGGCGATCCTGCCGCCGCTGGTCGAGGGAGCCGCGCCTGCCGGGGTGCTGCGGCCGGAGATGGCACGCCGCTTCGGCCTGCGGCCCGGCGTGGTGGTTGCGGGCGGGGGCGGCGA
>DAICZL010000056.1 GCA_027311165.1 bacterium | reverse complement strand
CGGCCGCTGCCGCCCGCGCCCGTGCCGGAGACGAGCCCGCCGACGCCGCCCGCCAGGCCGGTGCCGGATGCCAGCATTCCGGCCGCCCCGCCGCCCACCGTGACCCTTCCGCCCGTCATGGTGCTGCCCCCCAGCCATCCGCCAGTGCCGCCATTGCCGCCGCCGGTCGCAGCCGATGCCGCCAGCCAGACCATGCCCATCCCCGACGGGCTGCGGATCGTGTTCGTGCCCGACCGCGGTGAGCTCAACCCGGCCAGCGACCTTGCGCTGCGCGATCTGGTGCACCAGGCCGGTCCCACCGAGGGGCTGACCTTCAACGTGCTGGCCTATGCCGCCGGGGTGGCCGAGGATCCGTCCACGCCGCGGCGCCTTTCGCTCGCCCGCGCGCTCGCCGCGCGCAGCGTGCTGCTGGCCGAGGGCATTCCCTCCACTCATATCTACGTGCGGGCGCTGGGCGCCGCGGGCGGCAACGGGCCGGCCGACCGGGTGGATGTGACCATTCTCCGGCCCGGCGCACCGGGCTCTCCGGCGATGGCGCCGACAGCGGCCCCGCCTCCCGGCGCGCAAGGCGGCGCGGATCAGACCAGCACGCCGCCGGGCGGCGCGGTTCGGCAGGGAGCCGGCCCATGACCTTCCCAGCAAGGCGGCATCCGAGATGACCCAGCCTGTCACCTATCTGTGGCGCATGCTCGCCTTCCTGGTCGCGGTGCTGGTGGTGGTGGCGCTGCTCGCCCGACCGCTGCTCACCGCCTTCACCAACAATCCCATGCTGAACGGCCTGATCGTGCTGATCCTGCTGCTCGGCATCGGCTGGAACCTGCGCCAGGTGCTGCGGCTCGCGCCGGAGGTCCGCTGGCTCGAGACCTTCCAGCGCCAGCGCAACCGGCTCGCCTCGCTGCCCTCGCCCAAGCTGCTCGCCCCGATGGCGAGCATGCTGGCGGTGCGCGAGCAGCGCGGCCGCGATGGCGTGGACCGGTTCACCCTGTCCGCCCCGGCCATGCGCAGCCTGCTCGACGGCATTTTCTCGCGCCTGGATGAAAGCCGGGAACTCTCGCGCTACATGACCGGGCTGCTGATCTTCCTCGGCCTGCTCGGCACGTTCTGGGGCCTGCTGCTGACGGTGAGCTCGATCGCCGATGTGATCGGGGGCATGTCGGTCGGCTCGGGCGACATCAATGTGCTGTTCGAACAGCTCAAATCCGGCCTGGCCAGGCCGCTCAAGGGGATGGGCACGGCGTTCAGCGCCAGCATGCTCGGCCTGTCGGGGGCGCTGGTGCTGGGCTTCCTCGACCTCACCGCCGGCCAGGCGCAGAACCGCTTCTTCAACGAACTCGAGGAATGGCTGGCCGGGCTCACGCGCCTGTCCTCCGGCGCGCTCGGCGGGGACGGCGAGGCCTCGGTGCCGGTCTATGTCCAGGCGCTGCTCGAGCAGACCGCCGAGAACATGGAAGGGCTGCAGAGCATTCTGGTGCGCGGCGAGGACGGCAGGCGGGACGCCAATCTCGCGGTCATGGCGCTGACCGAGCGCATCGCGACGCTGACCGACCAGATGCGCACCAGCCAGCAACTGATGCTGCGCATCGCCGAATCCCAGACCAAGATCGGCCCCGCTCTGCAGCGCCTCAGCGAGCGCCGGGCGGAGGGCGGGATCGACGAGACCGCCCGTGCACATCTACGCAACATCGAACTCTATCTCCAGCGGCTGGTGACCGAGAGCGAACAGGGCCGGGTGCAGAGCACCGGGGAATTGCGCAACGACATCCGCGTGCTGACCCGCACCATCGCGGCCCTGGCCGAGGAACGGCCGCGCTGAGGGCGTTTCCCGACCGGCGTTTGCTGCAGTTGTCTGGTGCAGGGAAAGCCGAGGCCAGGCCCAGGGCTCGGCCCTTGGATCCCGCGGGGGGCGGGCGCTCCCGGATCCGCATCCGTTGGGACCGGTTACCGGCCTCGCCGGCCGGACTCACGCGAAATCGCCCCCTGGCGGGCGCGGCGACTGCAATCCCGACGGCAAAAGAGATCGGCCAGACCGCTTGCGATCTGGCCGATTGATGGCTCGGAACGGCGTGAGGCCCCTCAGGGAGCGCCGTTCACCAGCATGCCGTGGACGTTGCCGGCGGCGTCGGTAAAGAAGCCGACGATCTGGCCCTTGTCGTTCAGACCGTTGAGCACGGTTCCGCCGACGCCGTTCGGATCGTCGAGCGTCTGCCAGGCGCCGTTGGCCGGGTTGTAGACCAGCCCGTGGGTAATGTTGTTGACGTCTTGATAGAAGCCCACCGCCTTGCCGAGGCTGTTGACGCCGAGGAACTGGGTCACGCTGGCATGCGGCACCCCGAAGCGGATCGCGGTGCCGCCCGTCAGCGGCTCCAGGAAGGCGTGGGTGACGCCCTTGTCGTTGACGAAGAAGCCGCAGATCAGGTTGTTGTTGTTGATGCCGGTGGCGGCATCCGATACCGAGCCGCCCACCATGATCGGCGTGAACGCGCCGGTCGCCACGGTATAGACGAAGCCGTGCGACGCGCCGGCGGAGTCGTTGTAGAAGCCGACCGCGAGTTCGGACTTGTTGATGCCGAGCACCTGGGTGACCGGCGGAACGCTCGTGACCAGCGGGTCGTTGACGCTGAGATAGCGGAAGCTGCCATGGTTGTTCCAGCGGATGAACCCGAAATTCGGGTCCGTGCCGGTGTTGGAGCTCGACCAGAAGCCGGTGATCGTGCCGGCGCCGTTGATCCCGGTCGCCTGGGTCTGGGTCGAGCCGGGCAGATTGGCCGGCACGAAATTGATGTAGGGCGGGGCGATCGTATAGGCCTGGTTCGGATGCCCGGCCTGGCCGCTGCCGAAATATCCGGAGATGACGCCCTTGTTGTTGATCCCGAGCAGCTGGTTGAAGGTGGGATCCCCCGGGTTGTCGATCGTGATGAAGGTCGGGCTGGCAGCCTGGGCCGCGCCGGCGGCGGCGAGCAGTCCGGCGGCCGCGGCGAACAGGGTGAGAGTGCGCATGATAGTGTCTCCATCCGGTGGGCCGCGTCCTGCTGGGATCGACGCGGCGGGTGCAGGGTCTGGGTCACGGCGGCGCCGCGACGACGTCAGACTTGCCAGATGCGGTTCCGCAAGGACGTGACCGGGGTCACCACGATGGGACTTTGTCGGCGCGGGTTAGGAGAGAAAGGCCAGGGGTTTCACCCCAGGACCCCACGGGGGCCTTGGCCACAGACCCCTTTCCCTGGGGGGTACTCCCCCGTTGTGTGCCGGGTTCCGATGGGGCGTGGGGGACCGCTGGTCCCTGGCCTTGCCGTTCCTGACCGCGGCGCCGGCGGGCAGAGCAACATCCGATCGGATAAAGTTGCCCGGTAAAACAAAGAGCGAGAGCGGTGGCCGATCGTCCATCGGATCGGCGGCCGTCCTAGGTCCCGCCGATCCGTCCAGCCCCGCCCAGATAAGGCGCCAGCACCGCCGGCACGCCGATCGACCCGTCCGCAAGCTGGTGGTTCTCCATCACCGCGATCAGCGCCCGCCCGACCGCGACCCCCGCCCCGTTCAGCGTATGGACGAAGCCCAGCGTCTTGCCATCGGCGGCGCGGAAGCGCGCGTTCATCCGCCGCGCCTGGAAGTCGCGGCAGTTGGAGCAGCTGCTGATCTCCCGCCAGGCGCCCTGGCCGGGCAGCCAGACTTCCAGATCATAGGTCTTGGCCGCCGAGAACCCGGTATCCCCGGCGCAGAGCAGCACCCGGCGGAACGGCAGTTCCAGCAGCCGCAGCACCGTCTCGGCGCATGCGGTCATGCGCTCGTGCTCGGCATCGCTGTCCTCGGGGGCGGTGATCGAGACCAGCTCCACCTTCTGGAACTGGTGCTGGCGCAGCATGCCGCGGGTATCGCGCCCGGCGGCGCCGGCCTCGGCGCGGAAGCACCCGGTCAGTGCCGTCATGCGCCGCGGCAGGCTGGCCAGCGGCAGGATCTCATCGCGCGCCAGGTTGGTGAGCGGCACCTCGGCGGTGGGGATCAGCCAGCGGCCATCGGTGGTGCGGAACAGATCCTCGGCGAATTTCGGCAGCTGGCCGGTGCCGTACAGCGTCGCGTCATTGACCAGCAGCGGCGGGCTGATCTCCTCATAGCCGTGCTCGCGCGTGTGCAGGTCGAGCATGAACTGACCGAGCGCGCGTTCCAGCCGCGCCAGCCCGCCGCGCAGGACGGTGAAGCGGCTGCCGGCGAGCTTGGCGGCGGCGGCGAACTCCATCATTCCCAGCGCCTCGCCGAGCTCGAAATGCTGGCGCGGCGGGAAGCCCGGATCGGGCGGGGCGCCGTGCTGGGCGAGCACGACATTGGCGCGCTCGTCGGCGCCGTCCGGCACGGCGGGGTCGAGGAGGTTGGGCAGCGTTTCCAGCCGGGCGCGGATTTCGGCGTCACGCTGCGCGGCGTCGCGTTCCAGGGTTTCACTCTCGGTCTTGCCGGCGGTGACCTCGGCTTCCAGCGCCGCCATGTCCTGGCCGCCGCGCCGTCCCTCGCCGATGCGGCGCGACAAGGCGTTGCGCGCCTCGCGCAGCTTCTCCACGCTGCCGATCGCGGCCCGGCGGTCGGCATCCAGGGCGAGCAGCGACCCCGCCTGCGGCGGCAGCCCCCGCCGCGCCATGGCCGCATCGAAGGCTGCCGGATCGGCGCGGATCGCGCGGATATCGTGCATGGGTCAGTCCTCGGCCGGCTTCGGTTGGACCCAGCGCGCCATCACGATCGAGACCTCGTACAGCGCGATCAGCGGCAGGGCCAGGCCGCATTGGGTGATTACGTCGGGCGGCGCCAGGATCGCCGCGATCACGAACATCCCGACATAGGCGTAGCGGCGGTAGCGCGACAGGCCCTGGGCGCTGACGATGCCCACCTTGGCCAGCAGCGTCAGCAGCACCGGCAGCTGGAAGGCCACGCCGAAGGCGAAGATCAGCTTCATCACCAGCGACAGATATTCGCTGACCTTGGCCTCCAGCTGGATCGGCAGGCCGCCGGCGCCAGTCTGGCTCTCGAAGCTCAGGAAGAATTTCCAGGCGGCGGGGAACACGAAGTAATAGGCGAGGGCGGCACCCAGCAGGAACAGCACCGGGGTCGCGATCAGGAACGGCGCGAAGGCGCGCTTCTCGCTGCGGTACAGGCCGGGAGCGATGAACAGCCAGGCCTGCATCGCCACCACCGGAAAGCTGATGAAGGCCGCGCCGAAGAAGGCCACCTGCAGATAGGTGAAGAACGCCTCGGTCAGCGCCGTGTAGATCAGCCGCCGGTCCTGTCCCGTCTTGGTGTGCAGGATGTCGGCCAGCGGCTGGGCCAGGAATGAATAGATCTGTTTGGAAAAGAAATAGCAGACCAGGAAGGCCAGCAGGAAGGCCCCGAGCGACCACATCAGCCGCGAGCGCAGCTCGATCAGATGCTCGAGCAGCGGCATCGGCTTGTCGTCGTTCGTATCTTCAACCTTGGTCTTGGCCACGGTGATCCTGTCGGCGAGGGCGGTTAAGGCCGCATGGCGGTTGGCCGCGTGAAGAGGGAGGGGGCGGACGAGCCGGGGCGCAGGATGACGCCGGCGGCCCGGACGCGCGCGCCATGGAACCGATCATCGGACGGGCCCCGGGGTGGGCCGGGGGGCACCTCGCCCGTCCGCGCCGCGTG
>DAICZL010000054.1 GCA_027311165.1 bacterium | reverse complement strand
GCATTGCTACAAGCCGCCCGCCCGCCCCGCCTGGCGCCGTCGATCCGGGACTGCATCGCATGAAGATTGTGGCCTGCAACAGCAACCGCCCGCTGGCCGAGGCGGTGGCCGCCAAGCTGAACCTGCCGCTCACCCGCGCCTCGATCCGCCGCTTCGCCGATATGGAAGTGTTCGTCGAGATCCATGAGAACGTCCGCGGCGAGGACGTGTTCGTGGTGCAGTCCACCTCCTACCCCGCCAATGACAACCTGATGGAATTGCTGATCACGCTGGACGCGCTGCGCCGCGGCTCGGCCAGGCGCGTCACCGCCGTGATCCCGTATTTCGGCTATGCGCGGCAGGACCGGAAATCCGGCCCCCGCACGCCGATCAGCGCCAAACTGGTCGCCAACCTGATCACCGAGGCCGGCGCCAACCGGGTGCTGACCATGGATCTGCATGCCGGCCAGATCCAGGGCTTCTTCGACATCCCGGTGGACAACCTGTTCGCCGCCCCGCTGTTCAGCCGCGACATCCAGGAAAATTACCACGGCCGCGACATCGTTATCGTCTCGCCCGATGTGGGCGGGGTGGTCCGCGCCCGCGCGATCGCGACGCGCCTGTCCTGCGACCTCGCCATCATCGACAAGCGGCGCGAGCGCGCCGGCTAGTCCGAGGTGATGAACGTGATCGGCGAGGTGGAAGGACGGGACTGCATCATCGTCGATGACATCGTCGATTCCGGCGGCACCCTGTGCAACGGGGCGGAGGCGCTGATCGCCAAGGGCGCCCGCAGCGCCAGTGTCTATGTCACCCACGGCGTGCTTTCGGGCGGGGCGGTGGCGCGCATCGCCTCGAGCCCGGTCGAGATGATGACCATCACCGACAGCATCCAGGCCACCGAGGCGGTGCGGCTGGCCAGCAACATCCGCCAGGCCACGATCGCGCCGCTGCTGGCCGAGGCGATGCGTCGCATCAGCGACGAAAGCTCGGTCAGCTCGCTGTTCGACTGAACCATCTGAGGGGATATCCACAGCATGAAACTCTACTACTCCCCCGGCGCCTGCTCGCTCGGGATCCACGTGATCCTGGAAGAAACCGGCCAGCCGTACCAGACCGAACTGGTCAATCTGCGCGAGGGCGCCCAGTACAAGCCGGAATTCGTCACGGTGAACCCGAAATCGAAAGTGCCGACGCTGGAACGCGATGACGGCTCGGTGCTGACCGAATATCCCGCCATCGCCGTCTGGCTGGCGCGCGGCGCGCCCGAGGCCGGGCTGCTGCCGTCCGGACGCGACGCCGAGGCGGCGGCGCTGGAAGCGACCGACTACGCGGTCAGCACCATGCACATGCAGGGGTTCTCGCGCATCTTCCGCCCCAGCAATTTCGCTCCCTCGGCGGCGGATGAGGAGCAGGTGAAGGAACGCGGCCGCGAGATCTTCGCGCGTGGCTTCGCCCTGATGGACCGCGCGCTGGCGGGGCGGGAATGGCTGGCCGGCACCTACTCGATCGCCGATACCGCGCTGTTCTACAACGAATTCTGGGCGGCAGGCCGGCTCGGCATGACGCTGCCGGGCAATTGCGCCGCGCATTATGCCCGCATGCTGGCCCGCCCCGCCG
Organism: bacterium; assembly: GCA_027311165.1. Lineage (GTDB taxonomy): Bacteria > Pseudomonadota > Alphaproteobacteria > Acetobacterales > Acetobacteraceae > DAICZL01. The sequence goes on along the minus strand of DAICZL010000054.1, from coordinate 2,458 downwards.
TGCAGCGGGTGATGCAGCACGAAGGCCTCGCCTGACCCCGGCCGGGCCGATGCGCGGCGATGAGACCCCATCCGGCCCGCCGCCCGCCGCCTCCCCGGGCCCGGTGCTGCGGCGTGCCGGCTTCTGGTTCCTCCGCCACGGCGAGACCGACTGGAACGCAAAAGGCTGGTCGCAGGGCAATATCGACGTGCCCCTGAACGCGACCGGCCTCGCGCAGGCCGCGGCCGCGGGAGAGCGGCTCACCGGCAGGGGCATCGCCAGCATCGTCGCCTCTCCGCTCTCGCGCGCCAGAGACACGGCCGACATGGTGGCCAGGACCCTCCGCCTGCCGGTGCTGATCGATCCCGACCTGCACGAAGTCTCCTTCGGCGTGCAGGAGGGCCAGCCGATGGCGGAATGGTTCACCGACTGGGTGGCCGGGCGCTTCACCCCCGAGGGGGCGGAGAGCTTCGCCGCGCTGACCCTGCGGGCCGTGACGGCGCTGAACCGCGCGCTCGACCAGCCAGCGCCGGTGCTGGTGGTGGCCCATGGCGCGCTGTTCCGCGCCCTGCGCGGCGCGATGGGTCTGGAGGCGAATGTCAGGACCGAGAACGGCGTTGCGATCTACTGCGATCCGCCGGTGCCGGGCGGCGGCGCCTGGACGCTGCATCCGGCGGACTGAGCCCCCCTCCGGGGGCAGCCTCTGCATCAGGCACCGCGCGAAGGCGCAACCACGGGTGCGCTGCCCCCTCGCCTGCCCTGACCGGCCAGGAGGGGCGGCACAAGTTCCGGCACCGATTCCCCGGCCGGCCGGGGATCCGGACCTTTTCCCCCGCCCCCGGCCATGCGAGCCTCACTCCCCGTCGCCGCAGGAGATGCGCCATGACCACCGATACGCTGATGGACCGGCTGCGCGAGGCGAGGGTGGTGCCGGTGGTCCGCACCAGCACCGCCAGCCACGCCGCGACCGCCGTCGCCTGGCTGCGCGAGGCCGGGCTGCGCATCTTCGAGATCACCCTCACCATCCCCGACGCAGTGCCGCTGATCCGCGACCTGGCCAGCGACCCTGCGTTGCTGGTCGGTGCCGGCACCGTGCCGGACGCGGCGGCGGCGTCCGCCTGTCTGCAAGCCGGGGCGCGCTTCCTGGTCGCGCCCTGGGTGGATCCCGCGCTGGCCCCGCCCTGCCGCGAGGCCGGGGCGATGCTGATGCTGGGGGCGATGACGCCCACGGAAGTCCGCGCCGCGCGTGCCGCCGGATCGGACGTGGTGAAGGTGTTTCCGGCCTCCTCGGCCGGCGGCCCCGCCCATCTGCGGGCGCTGCGCAGCGTCTTCCCCGGGGTGGCGTTCTGCCCGACCGGCGGGGTGGAACCCGACAACATCGCCGCCTACCTGGCCGCCGGCGCCGCCTTCGTCGGCATGGGCGGGGCGCTGGTGGACGAGAAGCGCATCGCCGCCGGCGATCGCGGTGCCATCACCGCGGTGGCGGAGCGTATCCTGCGCACCGCCTGATGGGTGCCGATCTGCTGTGCATGGGCGAGCCGATGCTGGAGTTCAACCAGCTTCCCGCCCAGCCCGACGGACGGGTGCTGTATCTGGAGGGTCATGGCGGGGACACCTCCAACGCCGCCATCGCCGCGGCGCGGCAGGGCGCGCGCACGGGCTACATCACCGCGATCGGCGAGGATCCGGCCGGCGACAGCCTGATGGCGCTGTGGGCGGCCGAGGGGGTCGATACCACGACCATCCTCCGCCGGCCGGACCGGCCGACCGCGGTGTATTTCGTCCGCCACACGGCGCAGGGCCATGGCTTCCAGTATTTCCGCGCCGGCTCCGCCGCGGCGTCCTTCGCGCCGGCGGATGTGCCGGCGGCGGCAATCGCGGGGGCGCGGATGCTCTATGCCTCGGGGATCAGCCAGGCGATCTCGGCCAGCGCCGCGGATGCGGTGTTTCACGCCATGGCGATCGCACGCCGCCATGGCGTCGCCATCGCCTACGACACCAATTATCGCCCGTCGCTGTGGCCGGCGGCGCGGGCGGCCGCGGTGATCCATGCCGCCATCGGACAGGCCGATTACGCCCTGCCGGGGCTGGAGGACGCGACCGCGCTGACCGGCCTCACCGACCCCGACGCGATCGCCGATTTCTACCTGGCGCTGGGCCCGCGCGTCGTGGTGGTGAAGCTTGGAGCACAGGGCTGCCTGGTCGCGACGCAAGCCGGCCACAGAAGGATCCCGGCTTACGCGGTGCAGGCGGTGGATGCGACCGGTGCGGGGGACACGTTCTGCGGCAGTTTCCTGGCGCGCATCCTTGCCGGTGACGGCCCCGAGGACGCGGCAGGCTATGCCGGGGTGGCAGCGGCACTGAAATGCACCGGCTATGGCGCGGTAGCACCGATCCCCCTGGCTTCGGCGGTCGTTGCCGCGATGCCTGGGGCAGGCCGCCGGGTGTAGCTTTGGGAAGGGCTTGGGCTTGGGCTTGG
>DAICZL010000044.1 GCA_027311165.1 bacterium | reverse complement strand
GTCCACCGCAGCCTTGGCCGCGGACCCGTCCGCGCGGGTCGGCTCTCAGGGGGCGGGTCCCTGGCCGCTGGTGTCGGCCGGGTTCCGATGGGCCGTGGGGGCGCCGCCCCTGCTTTTCCCCGCACCCGGCAGCGCGCGGGGATCCTTCTCCGGCTTGTGGCGTCGGGCGCGCTGCGCTAAAGCCCGGCGTTCACGGCCGCGGGGCAGGCGGGCGTGGTGGAATTGGCAGACACGCCAGATTTAGGTTCTGGTGGCGCAAGCCGTGGGGGTTCAAGTCCCTCCGCCCGCACCACCGGCCCCGGACAGCAGGGATCGCTCAGGACATGCAGGTTACCGAGACACTCTCCGACGGCCTGAAGCGCGGTTACACCGTGGTGGTGGAGGCGGCGGAGATCGAGCAGCGGCGGAGCCAGAAATTCGCCGATCTCGGGCGCACGCTGCGCCTGCCCGGCTTCCGCCCGGGCAAGGTTCCCCTGCCGCTGGTGCGCCAGCGCTTCGGGCGGGAAGTCTCGGCCGAAGCGCTGCAGGAATCGGTCAATGCCGCCACCAGCCAGATGCTTTCCGATCGCGGCCTGCGCCCCGCGGGCGAGCCCCGGGTCGATCTGGTGAGCGATGCCGCGGCGGCGCTGGGCGGCACTGCCGATGTCGAGTTCACCATCGAGATGGAATTGCTGCCGGAAATCACCCTGCCGGATTTCGCCGGCCTGCAGCTCACCCGGCTGACCGCAGAGGTGCCGGCCGAGGAGGTGGACAAGGCGCTCGGCCGCATCGCCGAGCGCCAGGCCGAACTGGTGGAGGTGAGCGAGACGCGTCCGGCGGAGAAGGGCGAGGTGCTGACGCTCGATTTCCAGGGCCGGGTCGAGGGCACCGCTTTCGAAGGCGGCACCGGCACGGACATGGATGTGGAGGTGGCTGGCGCCGGTTTCATTCCCGGCTTCACCGAACAGCTGGTGGGCATGCAGGTCGGGGAGACCCGCACCCTGAGCTGCGCGTTCCCCGACGATTATCAGGCCAAGGCGGTTGCCGGCAAACCGGCCGAGTTCGAGGTGACGGCGAAGGCGCTGAAGCGGAAGGTGCTGCCCCCGATCGACGACGAGCTGGCCCGCAAGATCGGCTTCGACGAAGGGCTGGAAGAGCTGCGCCGGGTGATCAGCGACAGCATCGGGCGCGAATATGCCCAGATGTCGCGCATGCATCTGAAGCGGCAGCTGCTGGATGCGTTGGCCGGGCTGGCGAGCTTCCCGATCCCGCAGGGTCTGGCCGATCTGGAGTTCAACCAGATCTGGCGCCGGATCGAGGCCGACCGGGAGGCCGGGCGGCTCGACGAGGCGGACCGGGCCAAAGACGAGGCGAGCCTGCGCGAGGAGTACCGGGCGATCGCCGATCGGCGGGTGCGGCTCGGCCTGCTGCTGTCGGAGATCGGCCGGCTCAACGGGATCACGGTGGCGGCCGAGGAAATGACCCGGGCGATGCGCGCCGAGGCGCAGCGCTATCCCGGCCAGGAAGCCCAGGTGATGGAGTTCTTCCGCAAGACGCCGCAGGCGATCGAGGGGCTGCGCGGCCCGCTGTTCGAGGAGAAGGGGGTCGATTTCGTGATCGACCAGGTGCAGGTTTCCGAGCGAGTGGTGAGCCCCGAGGAGCTGGCGAAGGAGCCGGAGTCGACCGGGGCGGCGGCCGGCTGAGACAGCGCGGGCGCGCCGGTCTTTGGCC
>DAICZL010000042.1 GCA_027311165.1 bacterium | reverse complement strand
CCGCCGGATGCCCCGGCCCGGCCCACGGGCGGTTATCCGCCGCGTAGCACCACAGCCGCCCGGTCTTGGTCTTGCCCTGACCGGGATCGAGCACCGGCAGCGTCGTGTCGTCGGCGAACACCCGTGGCGAGGCCAGCACCGCGCTCAGCATCGCCGCGTGCAACGGTTCCAGCCACCAGCAGGCCCGTCCCACCCAGTCGCAGAGTGTGGAACGATCGAGCTCCACACCGTGCCGGGCGAGCATCTGCGACTGGCGATACAGCGGCAGGTGATCGCTGTATTTGCTGATCAGCACGTGCGCGATCAACGCCTCGGTGGCCATGCCGCCATCCAGGGGACGCTCCGGGGCGGGCGCCTGCACCACCGCGCCCTCGCAGCCCCGGCAGCCATATTTGGGCCGGCGGATGACCCGGACCCGGAACGAGGCCGGCGTGTAGTCCAGCATCTCGGCACGGTCTTCGCCGATGACGTGGCGGGCGCCGCCACAGTCCGGGCAGGTCTTGGCATCGATATCGACCATCACCTCGATCCGCGGCAGATGCGCGGGCAGCGCGCCGCGATTGCGCCTGGGTGGATCGGCAGGCGGTGTATTCCCAGCCGCCGCTTCCACCCGCGCGCTCTGTTCGGCCACCGATTGTTGCAGCTCCTCAAGCCCCTGCCGCACCTCGGCGTCATCCAACCGTTCCGAGCGCCGGCCGAACCGGTGGCGCTGCAAGCCCGCGAGCAACCCCTGCAACCGCGCAATCTCGGCCAGAGCGGCGTGCACGATCAGCCGCAACGCGGCTGCATCGTCCGGTAACGGCGTGGGGGCGGTGAACATGCACGAACGCTGAATCCGCACCCCGAATCGGGGCAAATGACTCCTGCGTGAGCAAGCCCGCTCAGCCGGCCAATGCGGGCCGTGGCACACGCCGCGCCATACGCCAGTCGATCCCCTCCAGCAGCATCGACAGTTGCGCCGGGGTCAGGCTCACCCGGCCGGTCTCGGTCACGGGCCAGACGAAGTGGCCGTTCTCCAGCCGCTTGCTGAACAGACACAGGCCCTGCCCATCATACCAAAGCAGCTTGACCAACCCGCCGCCGCGGCCACGGAAGGCGAACAAAGCCCCGCCAAACGGGTCCTCGTTCAACACCTGCTGGGCCAGCATCGCCAACCCGTCCATGCCTTTGCGCATGTCGGTCCGCCCACAGGCCAGCCACACCCGCGTGCCGGGCGGCGGAGCGATCATGATGGGCGCAGTGCGGCGAGGACGTGGCGCAACGTTCCCGTATCCACCGCGCCGTTGATCCGCACCACGGTCCGGTCCGCCAGCGCGATCTCGATCAGGCCGCCCGCTTGGGCCGGTGCGGCGGTCAGTTCAACACGCGCGAAACGGACGCCTTGGCTGCGACGCGAACGCAACAACTGATGCCGCCAGGTATAAAGCTGGCCGGTGCCGATCCCGTGCTTGCGGGCGACCATGGTTGGTGTCGCGTGCGGCGACAGGCTCTCCTCGACGATCGCCTGCTTCTGCTCCAGCGTCCACCGCCGGCGGCGGTCCACGCCCGTGATCACCTCGATCCGCCGGGGCCGAGTGCTCATAGGAGCGGTCGTAGGACCACTCCGATCCGGTGAAGGCCCCGCATCGGCCGGGGCGGATTCGGTGTCGATCATCATGGACGTAGGGGACCACAGGCCGGGGACGAAAGGCTATGTGGGGTCCGGGCGACGCTTACCACAGAGCTGCGCTTACGCGTTACCTTACCGGGCTGCTGACCCGCCTCGTCAACGGATGGCCCCAGGCGCAAATCGACGCGCTGATGCCCTGGAACTGCGCCGCAGAGACCGACGGCTGAACGTCAAGCCGGGAACCGAAGGGCCACGGAGCTGCGCTTACCGTCATCCATAACGATAGCTCGAACAGCCCATACCAAAGACGTCCAAGCACGCCCGTCCGGCCCAGCGGAAGAAGGGCCGCGGTGCTGCGCTTACGAACTGCCCGTCAGGTCACAATTAGTGTCGATGCGTCCGAACC
>DAICZL010000041.1 GCA_027311165.1 bacterium | reverse complement strand
CACCTGGCCGAGCCCCGCAGCGGGAGGTGGAATGCAGTCTCTTGGCCGGTTTCGCGGGATCGTGCTTCTCGGCATGGGGCTCGTCGCCTGTGCGGCGGCGCCTTGGCCCGCCCAGGCCCAGGATGCCGCCCGGCTCGAGGCGATCGAGCAGCGGATCCAGGCGGTCCGCCAGGAGATCAAGGCTCTCAAGCGCGCCCTCGCGGCCCGCGACGGACAATTGCGGGCGGCCCGCGACGCGGCGGCAGCGGCGAGGTCCCAGGCCGCGACAGCCCAAGCGGGGGCGGCCGCGCCGGGGATCGTCCCAATGGGGGCCGTCCCAATGGGGGCCGTCCCAGTGGGGGCCGTCCCAGTTGGGGCCGTCCCCATGGGGGCTGCGGCCGCGCCGACCGACTCCCGCCAGGTGGCGGAGGGGCCGCCACCGGCCGCGTCGGGCCCGCAGCTGCTGACCGCCACCGGCAAGCTCGGCCAGTTCCGCCTCGGCGGCATCACTGTCACGCTCGGCGGCTACGCGGAATCGGCTGGCATCTTCAGATCGCGCAACCAGGTCGCGGATCTGGGGTCGGGCTGGAACACCGGCATGCCGCTCGCCAACAATCCCCTGTATTATCAGCACGAATTGCGCGGCAGCGCCCGCGGCAGCCGCATGCTGATGCTGCTCGAGAGCCAGCCCGACCGGGTCAGCAAGGTCTCGGCCTATGGCGAGGTCGACTTCCTGGGCGCCGCGCCGACGGCCAATTCGGGCGAGGCCAATGGCTACACCCCGCGCCTGCGCCAGGCCTATGCGACCTATGAGCGCAGCGACTGGGGGCTGCATGTGCTGGCCGGTCAGACCTGGAGCCTGCTGACCCCGAACCGGCTCGGCATCGATCCCCGCCAGCAGGAATTGCTGCTGCGCATCGATGCCGCCTATGTGCCCGGCTACACCTGGACGCGGGCCCCGCAGCTGCGCATCGTGAAGGACTTCGAAGACCGCAAATTCTGGCTCGGCCTGTCCTTCGAGAGCCCGCAGGCGACCTATTATGTCGGGCCGAACGGCACCGGCAGTCAGGGCGGCAGCGTCAACTACGCCAATCCCGGCGGCGAGGGGTTCTACAGCGGCACCCCCCACAGCAGCGACCTCTTCCCCGACCTGGTGCTGAAGGCCGCTGCCGATACCGGCTTCGGCCATTACGAGGTCTACGGGCTGAGCAGGGTGCTGAACGCCAGCGTCAGCACCCTCGGCAATGCCCGCCACAAGGACGTGCTGGCCGGCGGGATCGGCGCCAGCGCCTATCTGCACCTGGTGCCCGAGCGGGTGGAGCTGCAGGCGAGCGTGCTGGCCGGCCAGGGCATCGGCCGCTACGGCTCCGGCCAGCTGCCGGATGCGACCATCGGGATCAGCGGCGCCCCGGTCGCCCTGCCCGAGATCGCCGCCCTGGTCGGGCTGATCGGCCATCCCACCCCGACGGTCGATGTCTATGCCTATCTCGGCACCGAGCAGGCCGGCGCCCGCGCCTTCGAGGTGAACGGCAAGGGCTACGGCTATGGCAGCCCGGCCTATTCCAATGCCGGCTGCGACGTGCTGCTGAGCCCGGTTGCCTGTGTCGGCAACACCGCCGGCATCACCCAGGCGACCGGCGGGTTCTGGTGGCGATTCCTGCAGGGCGACGCCGGAACGATGCAGGCGGGCGCGCAGTATTCCTATACCAGGCGGCAGATCTTCGCGGGCATCGGCGGCGCCCCGCACACCGACAACAACATCGTGATCGTCAGTTTTCGGTATTTTCCCTTCCAGCCTTATCGCCAGCCCCGGTGACCGGGCGACCGATAACAATCCGCAATTTCATCGTTCGGACACAGACGAAGCTTACCGAAAGGTTGAAAAATCTCGTTGCATCGCAGCACGAGGGTCGGGCTGTGGACCGGAAAAAAATCGGAGGCTCCATGATCGGGTCGCGACCCATCCGCAAGCTTCTGCTTGCGGCCACGGCTCTGAGCCTGGGCGGCTTTGCCGCCGGCACGGCGCACGCGCAGGACGCTTCGAAGCTCGAATCGATCGAGCAGCAGATCCAGGCGCTTCAGCAGGAGCTGAAGCAGATGAAGAAGGACCTTGCCGAGCGCCAGGCCCAGGTGAGGGCCGCCCAGAGCGAGGCCGCCAAGGCGCGTGCCACGGCGCAGCAGGCGCAGAGCCAGGCGAGCGCCGCGCAGGCGCAGGTGACGCAGGTGCAGACCGCGGCGCCGGCCGCCGCGGCAGCCGCCGCCGCGTCGGCCGCGGCGATCCCGCCCGGCGAGCAGGCGGTGACGTTCACCGGCCAGAAAGGCCAGTTCAGGCTCGGCGGTGTGACCGTTACGCTGGGAGGCTTCGTCGAAGCCGCCGGCATCTACCGCTCGCGCAATCAGGTGGCGGATGTCGGATCCAACTTCAATACCGCGATCCCGCTGCCCAACAACCCGCTCTACTATCAGAACGAATTGCGCGGCAGCGCCCGTCAGAGCCGTCTGTCGGCCCTGATCGAGGCACAGCCTGACCAGGCAACCAAGCTGGCCAGCTATGTCGAGACCGACTTCCTCGGTGCCGCGCCGACCGCCAACTCGATCGAGAGCAACAGCTACACGCCGCGGCTGCGCCAGTTCTACGCGACCTACGACAACAGCGACTGGGGCTTCCACTTCCTCGGGGGCCAGGCCTGGAGCCTGCTGACCACCAACAAGGTAGGAATGCAGCCCAGACAGGAAAACATCCCGCTGACGATTGACGCACAGTACGTCGTCGGGTTCAACTGGACGCGGAACATGCAGTTCCGCTTCACTAAGGATTTCGACGACCAGAAATACTGGATCGGTCTGTCGCTCGAAAGCCCGCAGACCAATTTCTATGTCGGCCCGAACGGCACCGGCGTTCCTGGCGGCACGGTGAACTACAGTAACCCGGGCGGATCGCTGTTCTATTCTGGTACCGGCTACAGCACGAACTACCTGCCCGACATGATCGTGAAGGCGACCGCGGATCCGGGCTTCGGCCATTACGAGGTCTACGGCATCCTGCGCGACTTCTACGCGAGCTTCGACCAGATCGGACTTGCACATAACAAGAGCGTGCTGGGCGGCGGCGGCGGCGCCAGCATGATCCTGCCGGTGGTGCCCGGCCTGATCGATCTTCAGGGGAATGTCCTGGCCGGCAATGGCATCGGCCGCTACGGCTCCGCGCAGTTGCCCGATGCCACGATCTCGGCCAGCGGCACGCCGGTCGCGCTGCCTGAGGTCGAGGCGATGCTGGGGCTGATCGGCCATCCCAACCCGACGCTCGATATCTATGGCTATCTGGGTACCGAACAGGTCGGACGGGAGAATTTCTCGACCGGCACCAAGGGTTTCGGCTACGGCAGCCCGCTCTATTCCAATGCCGGGTGCGACGTGCTGCTGAGCCCGCTGACGTGTATCGCCAATACCTCCGGCGTGACCCAGGGAGTGCTGGGCTTCTGGTGGCAGTTCCTGAAGGGCGATTACGGCAGCATGCGGTTCGGCGCGCAGTATTCCTATACGCGGCGCGATACGTTCAGCGGCATCGGCGGTTCGCCCCATACCGACGACAACATGGTGTTCATCAGCTTCCGCTATTATCCGTTCCAGTAGAGCGATCTCGCATCAGCTTGACTTCAACCGCGATAACATCGCTCGCCAGAACAACGTGCTGGAGCAACATCCGATCAGATGCACTCATCTGATCGGATAAAGTTGCCTGGCAAAACAGAGCGCGAGAACGGTGGCCGGTCGTCTGTCGGAACGGCTGGCGCTCTGGCAGGCAGGTCGGGGACCGGCCCTGCCAGGGCAGGCGGGTCGGGCCGTTACGCGCCAGGCCTGTGCATAACCCCGTCCGGTCCGGCGCAGTGCGGCCGTCGGCGCCTGGCGATCGGGAACAGGCGCCCCGGGCAGCGGAAGCCGCCGCTCGGGGTCAGAAGGCCGCCCATATCGCCGGTTGCCGAGTTACTCAGACACAATAGCCGGGGTGGTAGTAGCCGCGCCCGCCAACATAGCCGGGCGAGCAGACACAGGCGCCCAGGGCCAAGACCAGGCCGAGCAAGACAAGGCGGGTGAGGACATGGCGCATGGTTCAGCGTCTCCGGTTCCGGTGATTGCCGCGATCGCAGTCTGAGCGGAAGATAAAGTCAAGCGGTGCTTGCCGCTGGTCTCTCGAAGACCAAACGGCCGTGCGCGATGGGCGTTCCAGGCTGCGTGGGGACCGGGACGCCGGGCGTGCTGCCTCGAGGATGCGGGGCCAGGAAACGCGGTTCCCTGGCAGGCCCAGATCAGTCATCCGAGCCGGGCAGAGAGGGTGCGATGGGGGGCGGAGCCCGCGCCCAGCCTCCCGCCCGCGCCCATCGTCCCAGGTTTCGCTTCCGCCGAAACCGCTCTAGAACACAGGCGCACTCGCATCCCGGGAACCGCGCGCATGGCCAGCTACCAGTACGTCTATGTCATGAAGAACCTGACCAAGGCCTATCCGGGCGGGCGCGAGGTTTTCAAAGGCATCACCCTGTCCTTCCTGCCCGGCGTCAAGATCGGCGTGCTCGGGGTGAACGGCGCCGGCAAATCGACCCTGCTCAAGATCATGGCCGGGATCGAGACCGAATATGGCGGCGAGGCCTGGGCCGCCGAAGGCTCGCGCGTCGGTTATCTGTCGCAGGAACCCCAGCTCGATCCCACCAGGACCGTGGGCGAGAACGTGCGTGCCGCGTTCAGCGGGCTGACCGCGGCGATCGACCGGTTCAACGAGATCTCCAACCTGTTCGCCGAGCCGATGGACGATGAGCGGATGAACACACTGCTCGCCGAGCAGGCGGAGCTGCAGGAGAAGATCGACCACGAGGATGGCTGGGAGCTCGACCGGCGGGTCGATATCGCGCTCGACGCGCTGCGCTGCCCGCCGGCGGACTCCGATGTCACCTCGCTGTCGGGCGGCGAGCGCCGCCGGGTCGCGCTGTGCCGGCTGCTGCTGGAAAAGCCCGACCTGCTGCTGCTCGACGAGCCCACCAACCATCTGGACGCCGAGAGCGTCGCCTGGCTCGAGCGCACGCTGCACGATTATGCCGGCACGGTGATGGTGGTCACCCATGACCGCTACTTCCTCGACAACGTCACCAACTGGATCCTCGAGATCGAACGTGGCCGCGGCTATCCGTTCGAGGGCAACTACTCGTCCTGGTTGGCACAGAAGCGCAAGCGGCTGGCGCAGGAGGAGAAGGAGGAGAGTGCCCGCCAGCGGGCGCTGGCCGCCGAGCAGGAATGGATCAGCGCCTCGCCGCGCGCGCGCCAGGCCAAGAACAAGGCGCGCATCAGCAAATACGAGGAATTGCTGGCGCGCTCGCAGGAGCAGGCGGGCGGGATCGCCGATATCGTCATCACGCCGGGCCCGCGGCTCGGCGGGCTGGTGATCGAGGCGGAGAATCTGAACAAGGGCTATGGCGAGCGGCTGCTGATCGAGAACCTGAACTTCAAGCTGCCGCCGGGCGGGATCGTCGGCGTGATCGGCCCGAACGGCGCCGGCAAGACCACGCTGTTCCGCATGATCACCGGGCAGGAGACGCCCGATGCCGGCAGCCTGCGCGTGGGCGAGACGGTGAAGCTTGGCTATGTCGACCAGTCGCGCGAGAGCCTCAACCCGGACAACACCGTCTGGCAGGAGATCAGCGGCGGCACCGACGTGATCTATCTGGGCAAGCGGGCGGTGCAGTCGCGCGCCTATGTCGGCGCGTTCAACTTCAAGGGCGCCGACCAGCAGAAGCGGGTGGGCATCCTCTCGGGGGGCGAGCGCAACCGGGTGCATCTGGCGAAGATGCTGAAGGCCGAGCACAACGTGATCCTGCTCGACGAGCCCACCAACGATCTCGATGTGGACACGCTGCGCGCGCTCGAGGAGGCGCTGGCCGAATTCGCCGGCTGCGCGGTGATCATCAGCCATGATCGCTGGTTCCTGGACCGGCTGGCGACCCATATCCTGGCCTTCGAGGGCGACAGCCACGTCGAGTGGTTCGAGGGCAATTTCCAGGCCTACGAAGAGGACAAGCGACGTCGACTTGGCGCGGAGGCGACCGAGCCCCACCGCATCAAGTACCACCCCCTGGTACGCTGATCCGGCTGGCCGCGCCGGCACTCCGGCGAATGCCGGCCCCGGGGACCGGCGGTTCCTGGCGGGTGCCCCGACCGGCCATGGGGGCGGAGCCCTCGGGCGGGGCCCGGCGGACCAGGGGGGCGAACCCCCGGCGCTGCCGGTGAACCCCACCTGGATCGTCCGCACCGGCCGTCTGGTGCTGAGCCCCGTGGGCTGGCGCGATCTGCCGGCGCTGCAGGCGATCAAGGCGGATCCGCGCGTCTTCGCCACCATGCTGGGCGGGGTGCGGAGTCCGGTCCGCGCCGCCGAGGAACTGGCCGAGGACATCGCGACCTGGGGCGCCCGGGGCTGGGGCATGTGGTCGGTGCGGGAAGGCAACGTGTTCGTCGGGCTGACCGGGCTGATGGCGCGGGCGGATGGCCGCGGCGTCGCGCTGCGCTTCGCCTTCTGGCCCGATGCCCGCGGCCGCGGGCTGGCGAGCGAGGCGGCGGCGGCGGCGCTGCGCTTCGGCCATGACCGGGGCGGGCTCGACCGCATCGTCGCCGTGGCCAAGGCCGGCAACCTCGCCTCCCGCCAGGTGCTGGGGGGGATCGGCATGGTGGCGTGCGAGGAGTTCTTGCGCGACGGCGAGGCGATGATCACCTATGAGAGTCGCCGACGCTGACCCGGGATGTGAAGGCCGCCCGCTGGCGGGATCAATCCCGCCATGGGCGCGACGCCGCGTATCGGCGGAGTGACGCTTCGTTTCATTCGGTTGCACGGCAGGACTGGATTTCGCCATCGTTGGGGTGGTTATTGAGAGGGCCCCGGCTTTCGGGCGCACTGAGAAGGATCGAGACCGTTGCGCACCCAAACGCTTAGCTTCCGCCTGTCCACCGCGATCGCGGTCGGCGGCCTGGCGCTGGGCAACGTCCTGGCGCCGCTGGCCGAGGCCCAGGAACAGGTGCCCCAGATGGCACCCCAGCAGATGGCACCCCAGCAGATGGCGCCCCAGATGGCGCCCCAGATGGCGCCGAGGGTCCCGATGACGGGGGCGCCCGGTCCGATGGTGGCGCCCGGTCCGATGGGGGCACCCGGTCCGATGGTGGCCCCGGGCGCGGGCCCGAATGGCGCGCCCACCGGTCCCGGCGGCCCGCCGCCGGTCGATCCGCCCGGCCGTGTGGGGCGGCTCGCCCGCATGTCGGGCACCGTTTCGTTCCGCACCCCCGACGCCCAGAACTGGGAGCCGGCGACGCTGAATTTTCCGGTCACCTCGGGCAGCATGTTCTGGACCGAGCCGCAATCCCAGGCCGGGATCGAGGTCTCGGGCAACCAGCTGGTGATGGACCAGACCACCGAGTTCGACATCGACACGCTGGATGATCACGCCCTGGCGGCGACCCAGCCGCAGGGCGAGATCTATCTGCATCTGGACAACGTGCCGAGCGGGGACAGCTACGTGCTGCGCACGCCGCGCGGCACCGTGACGATCGGCACCGGCGGTGTTTATGAGATCGCCGCCGGCGATACCGAGCACCCGACCACGATCACCGTGGTGGAAGGTGCCGCGCAGGTGGACGGCCAGGCGATCAACCTGCAGCTCGGTCCCAACCAGACCGCCACGATCTACGGCACCGACACCTTCCAGGCCTCGGTGGGTCCCGGCCAGCGCGACGAATTCCTGACCCAGATGCTGGAGCAGGACAAGCCGGTGCCACTGCCGCCCCAGGTCCCGAACGTGGTGCGGCAGATGACCGGCGCCACCGACCTGACCAATTACGGCACCTGGGACAGCGCGCCCGAATACGGCGCCGTGTGGTATCCGAACACCGGCCCCGGCTACGTACCCTTCCGCGACGGCCACTGGTCGTTCGTGGCGCCCTGGGGCTGGACCTGGGTGGACGCCGCGCCATGGGGCTTCGCGCCGGCGCATTACGGCCGGTGGGTGGAGATCGGTCCGCGCTGGGGCTGGGTGCCGGTGGTGCCGGGCATTCCGCTCTATGCCCCGCCGATCTTTGCCCCGGCGATGGTGAGTTTCTTCGGCCTGGGCGTCGGCGTCGGGGTTGGCGTCGGCATCGGCGTGGGCCTGGGCTTCGCCTTCGGCGGAGGGTTCCGCGGCTCGATCGGCTGGGGCCCGGTGCCCTGGGGCGCGCCGTTCCGGCCCTGGTTCCCGGCCAGCAACAACTTCATCCGCAATGTCAATGTCAACTCGGTCCGCAACTTCAACAACGTCAACATCACGCGGAACGTGACCAACAACTACAACATCACCAACATGCGCGGGGCGACGGTGGTGCCGGCCAGCGCCATGCTGGGATCCCGCCCGGTCAGCCAGAACCTCCAGAACGTGACCCCGCAGCAATTGGCGCAGGCGCGGCCCATCGTCGGCCAGCAGCCGCTGCGCCCGACCGCGGCCACCGCCGGGGTGACGCCGACGGTGGCGCGCAATCTGGGCCTGCCGAATGGCGGCGCGGCGGCGAGGCCGGTTGCGCCTGGCCCCGCTGTCAGCCCCGCGGTGGCGCGCGGGGCCCAGCCGCCGCTCGCGCGTCCGGTTTCGGCCAATGG
>DAICZL010000023.1 GCA_027311165.1 bacterium | reverse complement strand
GACGGCACCCGCCCCGACGGTGCCTGCTGCCCAGACGGCGCCTGCCCAGACGGGGTCCGCCAAGCACGGAGCCAGCGAATGATCAGCCGGCCGCTGGTGCTGGCCGGGCTGGCGGTGGCGCTCGCCGGCTGCGATCTGGCGCCCCCCTATCAGGCGCCGGTGATCGCGATCCCGGCAAGCTACAAGGAATACGGACCCTGGCGGCAGGCCCATCCGGATGACGAGCAGCCGCGCGGGGCGTGGTGGGAAGGCTATCACGACCAGACGCTCGACCAGCTCGAAGCGCAGGTGGATCCGGCCAACCCCGACCTCGCCGCGGCGCTGGCGGTCTATGACCAGGCCCGCGCCTTCGCCAGGGAGGCCGAGGCCGGGCTGTTCCCGCAGGTGGGCGTGGGCGGGGATTTCTCTGCCAACAAGCAGTCGAGCCACCGGCCGCTGCGCTCGCCGAATCAGCCGAATTATTTCGGAGCCAACACGATCGGCGGGGAGGCGGGCTACGAGGTCGATCTCTGGGGCCGGATCCGCAACTCGGCCGCCGCCGGCAAGGCGCTGGCCCAGGCGAGCGCCGCCGATCTCGAAACGCTGCGGCTCAGCCTGCACGCCGAGCTCGCCAACGACTATCTCGGACTGCGCGGCCTCGATGCGGAGCTGAAACTGCTCACCGACACCGTCGCCGCCTATCAGATCGCCCTGACCCTGGTGAAGAACCGCTTCCAGGGCGACATCGCCTCGGGCATCGATGTCGCCCAGGCCGAGACCCAGCTCTCCTCGGCGATGGCGGAAAAATCCGACGTCGCCTCGCGGCGGGCGCTGCTCGAGCACGCCATCGCGAGCCTTGTCGGCCAGCCGGCGTCGGCCTTCTCGATCGCCGAGGCGGTCGTGCCGCTCCCCCAGCCGGGCGTGCCGGAGAACGTGCCCTCGACGCTGCTGGAACGCCGGCCCGACATCGCCTCGGCGGAACGCCATGTGGCGGCGGCGAACCGGCTGATCGGGGTGGCCGAGGCGGCGTTCTATCCCAGCCTGTCGCTCGGCGTGCTGGGCGGCACGCAGGATACCAAGCTGAACCTGTTCAGCCTGCCCAACAGCTTCTGGTCGGTGGGACCGGCGATCTCGCTGCCGCTGTTCGAGGGCGGGCTGCGCCACGCCGAACTCGCCGGCACCAAGGCTGCCTTCGACCAGGCCTCCGCGCAGTACAAATCCACCGTGCTGGCGGCGTTCCAGGAGGTGGAGGACGAGCTGGCCCTGCTGCACTGGCTGCAGCTCGCCACCCATGACCAGGACGCGGCGGCGGCGGCGGCGGAGCGGACGGTCAATCTTTCGCTGACCCTTTATCGCGACGGTGCCGAGAACTATCTGCAAGTGGTGATCGCGCAGACCGAGGCGCTGGTCGCCGAGCGGGCGGCGCTCAGCCTGCGCACGCGGCGGCTGCAGGCCAGCGTTTCGCTGATCCGTGCGCTGGGCGGCGGCTGGAGCATCGAGGATCTGCCGGAGGCGAAGACGCTATGATACGTCCCCCGTCTTATCCCAGCCCTGATCGGATCGACAGGCCATGACCGCCCGCGCCGTCAGTTGCAGCCACTGCCTGTACTGGCGCAGCTTCAACCACAATGTCGGCCTGTGCCGGCGCCACGCGCCCGGTCCCGGCGGACGCGCCGACGAGATCGCGCACTGGCCGGAGACGCGGTCCTTCGACCGGTGCGCCGAAGGGCGCGATGCCGCCGGATCGGCGGAGCCGGACAAGGGCGGCCCGGTCGGGCAGCCGTCCGTCATGTTGCACTGCACGGACTGCATGCATTGGCACCAGCCCCATCCCGGCGCCGGGCTCGACCCGGTGGACCGTGGCGATGAGCGCCGTGCCTGGTGGGACCGGGCGGGACGCTGCATGCGCCACGCCCCCTGGCCAGGGGGCTCGCCCGGCACCGTCGGCTACTGGCGGGCCACCCATCACAGCGACGGCTGCGGCGAAGGCGAGGCGGCGCCACCGCAAAGCGAGTGAACCAGCCCCGGCCCCGGCGGGGCCGCGCATGTGCCGATGCGGCAAGGCGGGGGGTTTGCCCCGCCTGCCCCATCGGGAGGATTGCGCCGGAAGGATAGGGCGACATCTTGGGGCTGGAACCGGTGCGCCCTGGTCGGGCCTGCTGAGGCGACGCCCCCCGGCGTGAGACGCCGCCGAGGGAAGAAGCCCCCAAGGGGAGAAGCCCTGGTGGCGAAGCCCCGGGGGAGAAGCCCCGGGGGAGAAGCCGTTGCGGTGAAGCCCTGGCGGCGAAGCCCCGGGGGAGAAGCCCCCAAGGGGAAGCCCCGGCGGAGAAGCCCAAGGGGAGAAGCCCCGGTGGCGAAGCCCCGGGCTTTGCCACGGCCCGCGCGATGAACGCGGCCGGATTCGCGCGATAGGAATTATCGCGCATTATTCTTCCATCTCAGGTTGCTGATCGGTTAACTTGCAGTCTGCTTCCGTCTTGGGCGTTTCAGCGCCGGGTCGGCTGCCCTCCGCATCGTCCGCATGCTGACGATCAGCGGTCGGCGCGCTGGCCGCGGCCGTTGGCATGGGGTTTGCGTTGTCGCATCACGCCAAGGCCCTCCGCCCACAGGCGCCGTGGCACCACCGGACCGGACCAAGCCGCATGGCCGCACCCTATGCCGACGAGATCCGCGCCCGCTTCGGCGAGGCCGTCCTCCCCCCCGCCGGGCTGGCGGTGAACGAGACGCTGCGCCGCATCCTGTCGCGGCGCAGCCATCGCCGCTATGCCGACCGCCCGGTGCCGGCCGATCTGGTGCGGCTGCTCTGTCTGGCGGCGTTGTCGGCCTCCGCGAAATCCGATTTCCAGCAGGCCAGCATCATCGAGGTGGCCGACCCCGCGCGCCGGGCGGTGCTCGCCGCGCCCTTCCCCGCGATGCCCTGGATCGGCAGCGCCCCGGCCTTCCTGGTGTTCTGCGGCGATGCCCGCCGGCTGGAACGGATCGGCGGGCTGCGCGGGCATGACGCCGGCAATGCCGGGCTGGAGGGGTTCTTCAACGCCACGGTCGATGCGGCGCTCGCCCTGCAGACCTGCATCCTGGCGGCCGAGAGCCTGGGCCTCGGCACCTGCCCGATCAGCGTGCTGCGCAACGAGGCGGCGCTGGTCGCCCGGGTGCTGGACCTGCCTGGCAAGGTGTTCCCGGTCGCCGGCCTATGCCTGGGCTGGCCGTCCGGCGGCGATGTCGGCGACCGGCTGGAGCCGGGCCATGTCAGCCTGCGCCTGCCGCCTTCCCTGACACTGCACCGCGACCGCTACGACGATGCGGCCCTGGCCGCGGAGATCGCCGGCTACGACCAGGCCCGCGAGCAGCGCCACCCCACGCCGCGCGACAAGCAGCGCGCGCCCGAACGTTTCGGCTACGCCGAAGCCTATGGCTGGTCGGAAGACAAGGCCCGCCAGGCCGCCCAGCACGAAGGGGCGGGCTTCGCTCCCTGGCTGCGCGGCCAGGGCTTCACCTTCGACTGACCGGCGGCACCGACATCCCCCAGCACGGAGCGACCTGCATGACCCGCGATCCCCCGACCCCGCCCAGCCCGACC
>DAICZL010000011.1 GCA_027311165.1 bacterium | reverse complement strand
TGTCTCGGCGGCGGCAGCGGACCCGGTGCTGGTCTGTCCAGCCGTCGCCGACAGCGAGCGGGCGGCGCTTTCCATCGTGCCGGCCGCCTCGGCCACGGTGCCGACCATCTGCCCGGCGCTGGCCTGGAACCGGCCGGTCAGCTCGATCAGCTTCTGCGACCGCGCCTCCCGGGCCGCCTGGGCGGCCTGCTGTTCGCCCGCCATGCGTTCGGCGGCGATCGCGCCGGCCTTGAATACCTCGACCGCGCGGGCCATGCCGCCGATCTCGTCCTGCCGGTCGAGCGCGGGGACCACGATGGCCCGATCGCCCCCCGCCAGCTTCTGCATCGCGGCGGTCATCGCCACCACCGGACGGCTGATCGAGCGCCCGATGGTCAGGGCGAGCACCACCCCGGCCAGCAGCCCGAAAGCCGCCAGGCCGGACTGCACCAATGCCGCCCGCGCACTGCTGCGGGCGGTGGTGAGCCGGGTCGCGGCGAATCTTTCCCGGGTGCTCAGCCGGATCTCGCCGAGACGTCCGGTCATCGCCTGCATCTGCGGCTCCGCCTCGTTGGTCCAGACCAGCTCGGACTGCAGCAGCGCCTCAGCCGCGGCATCGAAGTGACTGCCAAAGTCGGCGAGCGCCGTGCGCACCGGTTCGATCGGGATGCCCTGATGCGATGCCGCCTCGGCGGCGCCGTCGAGCGCGCGCAGCGCCGTCTCCGTCGCGGCTTCGAACCGGGTCGGGCCGGTATGTTCGAGCGTCGCCAGGAACCGCCAGCCGATGATCCGCACCATCAGCACGTCGTGATCGATGGCATCGGCGAGCGCGCCGCCGGAGGGATCATCGCCGGTGCGCAGCGCCGTGGACAGACGTGCGCTGGCCGCCGTCAGCGCATCTCCGCCGCCGATCAGCTGCGTGCGTTCGGTGATGATGGCCTGGCCCAGGCCGGTGAGCCTGTCGAGCGAGTCGGCATAGGTCTGCGCGGCCTTGGCCACCTCCTTCCGGCTGGCGCGGCGCTCCGGCTCGAGCGCCTGGTCGGTGGCCTCCTGGATCAGCGTCCGGAAGCGGGTGAGCAATGCCGTGAGTTCCTCCCCCGCCGCGGCGTCCGGCGCCAGGCGGAAGCGCAGCACCCGCGCGGCGGCCTGGTCCAGCACCTGCTGCGCCGTCGCCAGCCGGTCGTTCTGGAGGGCGGCGTGATCGAGCCGGCTGATCTGCCGGCCCAGGCTCTGCGTCTCGAGAACCCCGAAGCCGGCGACGCCCAGGCTGATCGCGATCAGCGCCCCGAAGCCTGCCAGGATCCGGGCACGGATCCCCAGCCGCGGCAGAATGGCTCTCATGACGTCTCCGTGACGCTGGGGGGCGGGGGGATCATCGGGAACACTGGTCGGACGGACGCCTCATCCCCGGACAGATAGCCGGTGGAGCCTAATCCCCGGTGAATGCAGCCCGGCGAAGACGGCTCGCTTCGCCCCCCGGCGCCGCTGTGCGGATGCGGCTCCCCCCCCTGTCCAGTGCGACCGTGCTGGGGTAAATCCGCTGTGTCATGAGCGATGCGAAAGTTGCGGCCAAAGCCTGGCTGAGACGGCAGACGGGGCTGGCGCGCCGCGAGATCGGCGTGCAGGTGGCGCTCAATCTGGCCGGGGTGGCGCTGGCGGTGGTGCAGGCCTTCGCGGTCGCCCGCGTTCTGGCCATCGCCCTGACAGGGCCCGTGGCCGCGCCGGCGGCCACCCTTTTGGCCGCGAGGCTTCCCTGGCTGTGGGGGCCGTTGGGCCTGCCGCTCGGCGCCTTCGCGCTGGCGGCGCTGCTGCGGGCGGTGCTCGGCTATCGCTTCGAACTCGCTTCGGTGCAGGCCGGCGCCGCGGCGCGGCGGCGGCTGCGCAGCGATGCCCTGGCCCGGCTGCTGGCCGCCGGACCCGCCGCGCTGCGCGGGCGGCATTCCGGGGAACTCGCCAGCATCGTGGTCGACCGGGTGGAGGCGCTGGACGGCATGTTCGCCCGCTGGCTGCCGGCTTCCCGCCTGGCGCTGGCCGCCCCGGCGCTGGTGGCGCTGGCGGCGCTCTGGGCCGATCCGCTGGCCGCCCTGCTGATGCTGGGCGCCGGGCTGCTGGTGCCGGTCGGCATGGCGTTCTCCGGCATCGGCGCCGCCGCCGCCTCGCGCCGGCAGTTCGTGGCGCTGGGGCGGCTGCAGGCACGCTTCCTCGACCGGATGCGCGGCATCGCGACCATCGTGCTGGCTGGCCGCGCCGAGGACGAGGAAGCGGCCCTCGGCCGCGCCGCCGCCGAATTGCGCCAGCGCACGATGCGGGTGCTGCGGGTCGCCTTCCTGTCCTCGGCCGCACTCGATTGCGCCGCGGCGCTGGCGCTGGTGGTGCTGGCCATCCGCTACGCCGGCGCGCTGCATGCCGGCACCCTGACCGATCCGGCGCGGGCGCTGTTCGCCCTGCTGCTGGTGCCGGAATTCTTCGCCCCGCTGCGCAATTTCGCCGCCGCCTATCAGGACCGCATGCAGGCCGAAGGCGCCGCCACGGCGCTGGCCGATCTGCCGGCGCTGCCCTCGCCCCAGCCGGCCCGGCCGGTGCGCAATGTCGCGGCGCGCGGGGTCACCGTCGCGTTCGAGGAGGTGCGGCTGAGCTGGGACCGTGCCCGCGGCCCGGCGCTCGACTGGCTGAGCTTCCGGGTGCCCCCGGGCGAGACCCTGGTGCTGGCCGGTCCCTCGGGCGCCGGCAAGTCCAGCGTGATCGCGATTCTGCTGGGCTTCGTGCGCCCCGATGCCTGGCGGGTGACGATCAACGGGGCCGATATCGCCGAGCTGGTGCCCGAGGCGCTGTCGCGGCTGACCGCCTGGATCGGCCAGCGCCCGGTGCTGTTCGCCGGCTCGATCCGCGAGAACATCCGCTTCGCCCGGCCGGAGGCGACCGATGCCGAGGTGGCCGATGCCGCCGCCGCGGCGCGGGTGGATGGCTTCGCCGCGGCGCTGCCGCTGGGGCTCGACACCGAACTCGGCGAGGACGGGTTCGGCCTGTCGGGCGGGCAGGCGCAGCGCGTGGCGATCGCGCGGGCCTTCCTGAAGAACGCGCCGCTGCTGCTGCTGGACGAGCCGACCGCCCATCTCGATCCCGCCACCGAGGCCGAGGTGCTGGACAGCCTGCGCCGGCTGGCGCTGGGCCGCACCGTGATCCTGGCCAGCCACGCGACCGCCGCCCATGGGTTCGCGGGCCGCCGGCTGGATCTGCGCGAGGGCCGCGCGGTGGCGGCGAGGGGGGCTGCGTGACCGGATCGGGGATGAAGGCCCGGCCGGGCGGCGGGTCGGGGCCGACCGGCCCGGGCCTGCTGGCGCCGCTGCTCGCGGTGCTCGCGCTCTGGCGGGGACAGCTGCCGGGAATGCTGGCCGGCGGGGTGATCTCTCTGCTGGCGCTGGCTGCGGGCGTGGCGCTGATGGCGCGGGCGGGCGAGCGTGTGGCCCTGGCCGCCGCCGGGCTGGTTGCGGCCGGGATGGCGCTGCGGGTTCTGGGCGTCGGGCGGGTGGTGCTGCGCTATGCCGAGCGTCTGTCCGGGCATGACGTGACCTTCCGCGCTTTGGCCGATCTGCGGGTCTGGTTCTTTCGCGGCGTCGCCCGCAGTTCGGGCGGCGGGCTCGGCTTCCGCCGCGCCGGTGACCTGCTGGCGCGGCTGGTGGGCGATATCCAGGCGCTGGACGGGCTGTATCTGCGGGTGCTGCTGCCGCTGGCCGGGGCGGTGCTGCTGCTGCCGGCGCTGGCGCTGCTGATCGGCCGGCACAGTCCCGGCCTCGCCCTGGTGGTGGCGGGGCTGTTCGCCGTG
>DAICZL010000001.1 GCA_027311165.1 bacterium | reverse complement strand
CGCCAATACCGGCCACCGCTTTGCCATCGTGCTTGATGACAAGGTGATCTCCGCGCCGGTGATCCGCGAGCCGATCCTGGGCGGTCGCGGTCAGATCAGCGGCAGCTTCAACGCCGCCTCAGCCAATGATCTGTCGGTGCTGCTGCGCGCCGGCGCCCTGCCCGCCCCGCTCACCGTCGTCGAGGAACGCAGCGTCGGGCCGGAACTCGGCGCGGATTCGATCCGCGCCGGGGCGATCTCCATCGCCGTCGGCTTCGTGCTGGTGATCGTGTTCATGGGCGCGTTCTACGGCCTGTTCGGCTGGCTCGCGAACATCGCCCTGCTGTTCAACCTGATCCTGATGATGGCGATCCTGTCGCTGCTGCAGGCCACCCTGACCCTGCCGGGCATGGCCGGCATCCTGCTCACGCTCGGCATGGCGGTCGATGCCAATATCCTGATCAACGAGCGCATCCGCGAGGAAACCAGGCTGGGCCGCCCGCCGCTCTCGGCGCTGGAGGCCGGGTTCAAGCGCGCCTTCGGCACCATCTTCGACTCCAACGCCACCGCCTTCCTCTCGCATGTGATGCTGTTCATCTTCGGCTCCGGTCCGGTGCGCGGCTTCGCCGTGACCATCACCGTGGGCATCCTCACCACCCTGTTCACCGCCACCGTGCTCGCCCGGCTGATGATCTCGCGCTGGTATGTCAGCACGCGCCCCGTGGCCCTTCCGGTCTGATCCCGATGTTGTTCCGCCCCCTGCTGCGGCTGGTTCCCGACAACACGCGCATCCGCTTCATGCGCGGGCGCATCACCGGCCTGCTGGTCTCGGCGGTGCTGTCCACCGCCTCGGTGATCCTGTTCTTCCATCCGGGGCTCAATCTCGGGATCGACTTCAAGGGCGGCATCGTGATGGAGGCGCGCACCCCGGCGCCGGCCGATTTCCCGAAGATCCGCGCCGCACTCGCCGATCAGCACATGGCGGAAGCCGGGGTGCAGCGCTTCGGCGACGCGACCCAGGTGATGATCCGCCTGGAAGCCCAGCCGAACGAAGCGGCGACCCAGGCCGCGGTGACCCGCGTGCGCCAGGCGCTAGAGCAGGCGATGCCCGGCACCCGCATCCTGCGTACCGACGCGGTGGGTTCCTCGGTCTCGGCGGAGCTGTTCCAGAACGGCATGCTGGCGCTGGGCATCAGCATGCTGATGATCCTGGTCTATATCTGGTTCCGCTTCGAATGGCAGTTCGCCGTCGGCGCGGTGGTGACGCTGCTGCTCGATCTGACCAAGGCGATCGGGTTCCTGGCGCTGACGCGGATCGAGTTCAACCTGGTGATGGTCGCAGCGCTGCTGACCATCCTGGGCTATTCCACCAACGACAAGGTCGTGGTCTACGACCGGGTGCGCGAGAACCTGCGCAAGTACAAATCGATGCCGCTGCGCGAACTGATCGACCAGTCGATCAACGAGACGCTGAACCGCACGCTCGGCACCTCGATGACGGTGTTCCTGGCCGCCCTGCCGCTCGCCCTGTTCGGCGGCGAGGCCTTGTCGGGCTTCGCGTGGACCATGCTGTTCGGAATCGTCGTCGGCACGTCCTCGTCGATCTTCATCGCCGCGCCGATCCTGCTGTTCCTGGGCGAGAACCGGCTGCGGCGGGATAACCAGGCGGTGCGGCCGGCGAAGAAGCCGACGCCGGCGTAGCGGAAGGTAAGGCGAGGGCTCCGCCCCCACGGCCCGCCCCCACGGCCCATTGGGACCCG
>DAICZL010000278.1 GCA_027311165.1 bacterium | reverse complement strand
TTCGGGAACAGCAGGACCGGGATCATGCCGCCCTCCCCGCCCGGCCCAGGGCGCTTCGGCGCCGATGGCGGATCGCTTCAGGATCAGGCCGGGCGCGCGCGCCGGCGCCAGGCTGGGGCCAGCGGCCTGGCCTGGACGGGGTGATCAGGCCACCGGTTCGGACCGACCGCCTGCGGCCGACCACCCGGCCGGCCGGCCCCCGGGCGGACATGCCGGGGCGAAGCCCGCCCCCAGCATGCCGGTCCGGCATTCGTCCCTCGCTCATCGCCCACTCCCGCCTCGCCCGCCCGGGTTCTGCCCCGGATGCGCCCGCCGGCCAACACCCGGCCGCTCAGACATACCGATCGGCGGCCATCAGATGGTCCTGCACGTAGCGGCGGATGCCCTGCTCGAGCGGGGTGAAGGCGGCGCGGTAGCCGGCCGCACGCAGCCGGTCCATCCGCGCCTCGGTAAAGGACTGGTACTGGCCGGCCAGCGCCTGCGGCATGTCGATGAAGGCGATCCGCGGCGCGACGCCAGCGGCCGCGCAGACCGCGCCGGCCAGATCCAGATAGCTGCGCGCCTGGCCGCTGCCCAGGTTGAACAGGCCGTTCACCGAGGGCGTGTCGAGCAGCCACAGCAGCACCGCCACCACATCACCCACCCAGATGAAATCCCGCCGCTGGGCGCCGTCCTCGAGGCCCGGCCGGTCGGAGCGGAACAGCCGCGCCGGCCCACCGGCGGCCACCTCGTCATATTTGACCTTCACCACCGAGACCATGCCGCCCTTGTGGTATTCGTTCGGCCCATAGACGTTGAAGAACTTCAGCCCGGCCCATTGCGGGGGCCGCGACTTGCCCTCGGCCAGCAGCCGCGCCACCCGCAGATCGAAGGCGTGCTTGCTCCAGCCGTACAGGTTCAGCGGCCGCAGCCGGGCGAGCGCGGAAGCGGCTTGGTCATCATCAAACCCGGCCGTGCCATCGCCATAGGTCGCAGCGGAGGACGCATACAGGAAGCGCACGCCCCTGGAGGCGCACCAGTGCCAGAGCTTCAGCGACAACTCGGTGTTGGTCGCCCACACCGCATCGCCATCGGTCGCGGTGGTAGAACTGATCGCGCCGAGATGCACCACGGTCTCGACCGGCGGATGGGCGGAAAGCAGATCGTCGAGCGCCTCCGGCGGCAGCAGGCTGGCCGGCGGATGGGCGCGCAGATTGCGCCATTTCCCCGCGCCGCGCAGCCGGTCCACGATGATCACCTCTTGCCCCCGCCCGGCCAGCGCGGCATGGAGATTCGAGCCGATGAAGCCGGCGCCACCTGTCAGCAGGATCATCGCGGCACCTTATAGGGACCCTGAACAACCGGCAAAACCCATCGCCCCCACCGAGGAGACCACCGATGACCGAAAGACCGCGCTTCTTCGACGATCTGGCCGGCGTGGCCGGCGGCGCCCTGTCGGCGCTGGCCGGGCTGCGCGAGGAAGCCGGATCGGCCGCCCGCGCCCAGGCCGACGAGCTGATCCGCCGTCTCGATCTGGTACGCCGGTCGGAGCTCGATGCGGTCGCCGAACTGGCGGCCAATGCGAGGGTGGGCCAGGAGGACGCGATCGCGCGGATCGCGGCGCTGGAGGCCCGCCTCGCCGCGCTCGAAGCGGGTCAGGCGGGCCCGCAGCCCGGCGCCGGGTCGCCGGCCTGAGCGCCGGGTCACGGGAACGAGGCCCGGGCGAAAGGCGGGGGGGAGCGCGGCGGCGCTGACGCCGGACCTGGCGCGATCGCCGGTCGCCCGGTCGGGTCCTCCTGGCGCCCTCCCTGGGCGGCCCCACTTGGCGACCTCGCGGGGCGTCCCCACTGGGCAACCCCACGGGGCAACCCCACGGGGCGCCTCGCAGGATCCCGGTGCCATCGGGCGTGGCGGCGATGGGGCCAAGCACCGCCCGCCCCCCACCCGAAATGGCGGCGGCGGGCAGCATCCGCGCGAGGGCCGCGACCCATTCGGACCGCTCACTTCCGAGCGAGGCGATGCTGCGCGCCATCAATCGGCTGGTAGAGCTTTGTCTTACCTAGCGACCCTCTTCGATCAGATGGGTCCATCCGAGCGGAAGTTGCTCTGGCTGGCGGTCGGGGCGGGCAAGATCCGGCGGAGCGGTCGCCGATAGGCGCCGTAGGACGCGCCGTCGGCTTCCCGCACCTCCTCGACGGTGAGGAAATGACCGCGCAGCCACGCGACCGCCGCCCCGACGCTGTCCCAGGCGATGTCATCGAGCACCACGATCCCGCCCGGCCTGACCAGGCGCGACCAGGACAGGACGTCCTGCAGCGCCTGCCCGGGGGCGTGGGATCCATCGATATGCACCAGATCGAACCGGCCGTGCCCGACCTCTTTCGCGGTGCCGAGCAGTCTGAGCGCCTCGGCGGAACAGCCCTCGACCAGCCGCACCACATCGGCGAGACCGAGATTGACCAGCTGGCGCAGAAACCGCGACTTGACCGCCGGCATGTCCACGCGCGCCCACCAGGCATCGTTCTGCGCACCGGTGGGGGCCCTGATCGCCACCTCGTTGTCCCAGGGCTCCACAGCGAGCACCGAGGCCATGCCGAGGCTGCGCGCGGCGAGCGCCATGGGCAGCAGCGAACGTCCGCCGAACACGCCGATCTCGGCGATCTGCCGACAGGATTCGCGCAGGATCAGCGACACCAGCCAGGCGGCCTTCGCCTCGCTGCACCAGCCATCGACGCCACGCAGGATCTCCGGCAGGCGCCGCAGGATTTCCGGTCCGCCGCAAGGCGGGGGAACCGTGCCGTCCACGATCGCGGTCAGCGCGTCGATCTGCCGCTCGCGCTCGATCACGGTCTGTTCGCGCGCGACGATGGTGCGCTCACGCTCGAGCACACGTTGTTCGCGTTCCCTGACCATGGCCTGCAGCCGGGAAATCCGCAGCCGCTGGGTCCTCAGCGCCGATCTCAGTCTCCGGCGCCCCGCGACCGAACCGACGAACTCGGCCACAACGGTGCCGAGGATGCGCACCAGCTCGAATGGCTGGCGGCGCCCGCCGGTTCCCGGCCCATGAGAAACGAAGGATATTTCCATCGCCAAGGTCACCCGATTTGCTACTTTACGTTGTGCAGATCGCCAACATACAATCGTAATGCCGGGCTGCCAAGCAGATCGAGCGAGGCTTGCGGCGCGGCCTCCAAGATCACTAGTCTAGCAATCGTGTTGGCCGGGCGAGCCTCCCTCAACATATCGGCACCAACCCTCAGGCCTCGGCGCGGCACAGACCCTCGGGCGGCAGCCCGGCACAGACCCTCGGGCGGCAGCCCGGTACAGACCCCCGGGCATCAGCCCGGCACAGACCCCCGGGCGTATGCCCGGCACACCCTCGGGCCTCAGCCCGGCCAAGACTCTCGGGCATCCGCCCGGCACCGAGCCCCGGGCGCCTGACCGGCCTTCCCCCTGACGGGAGACCTCGCATGTCCGCACTCTCCACCGTATCGGCCGACCGCGCCGGCAACCCGCTCGACATCGTCGAGCAGATCGTCATCGCCAATGACTGGGCGTTCGATCGTCGCAGCGACCACGAGATGGCCGCCGAAGCACCCGGCAAATGGTGCGATTACGGGCTGTATTTCAGCTGGTCGCAGGAGATCAGCGCCATGCACTTCTCCTGTGCGCTCGACCTCAAGGCCCCGCCCAACCGGCGCGGGGCGCTCTATGAATTGCTGACCCTGGCCAACGAGAAGCTGTGGATCGGCCATTTCGGCCTGGACAGCGACGGCGGCATGCCGGTGTTCCGCCATGCGGTGCTGCTGCGCGGGGCGCCCGGGGCCTCCGCCGAGAGCCTGGAGGACATGGTGGACATCGCCATCACCGAATGCGAGCGATTCTTTCCCGCCTTCCAGTTCGTGCTGTGGGGCGGCAAGCCGCCGGGCGAGGCGCTCGCCGCGGCCATGCTGGAATGCGTGGGCGAGGCATGAGCGGGGGCGAGGCATGAGCGGGGGCGGAGTATGAG
>DAICZL010000806.1 GCA_027311165.1 bacterium | reverse complement strand
GCGGGGGCGGGGACGGAGCCTGGTTCAAGACCGGCAAGGCCGAGGTGCGGCCTCGTCAGCGAATCAGACAAGGCGAGGGCTCTGCCCCCATGGCCCCTTGGGACCCGCCTGGGACCGGCGGTCCCTGGACCCGGCATTGCTTGGGGGGGTAGCCCTTCGTGCCTTGGGGGCGGAGCCTCTGATGCTGCAGGCGATCTTGCCGCCGTCCGGCCCGCCGGCGAGGATCCTGCGACATCGGACCCACGGGAGCGCAGCATCATGCCCATCGCCACTGTTCTCGAGCGATCCGGCGTTCTCTATGTCTATGACGAGCAGGGGCGTCAGCTCTGTTCCCTGCGCGGCGGTTCCCGTCCCGGCGATGGTCTTCAGGGTCACACCGCGACCACGGTCAGCGTCCGCCGGGCGGGCGTGATCTATATCTATGACGAGCGGGGCACCCAGCTCTCCTCGATCCGGGCGGGCTGACCCCGCGGTATCGCCGTTCGATCCATCCCAGGTTCAGGGCCGTCCCATGGCGGTATCCCCCAGGAAATGCCGGGTCCAGGGCAAAGCCCTGGCCTCTCCTCGCCCCAAGCTCAGGCTTTGCCGGGACCGGCACGCTTGCTAAACGCAGTCTCGTCCGGGCAGAGCGGCTGTGGATCCCGGCCTGGGAGACGTGATGCGTCCGCTGATCGCCGGAAACTGGAAGATGCACGGTCTTGCCGCTTCCTCCGCCGCTCTGGCGCGCGCGCTGCGCGCGGGGGCGGGGGAGGTGGGGTGTGACCTGCTGGTCTGTCCGCCCTTCACCCAGATCGGCGCGGTGGCGGCTCTGCTCGCCGGCAGTCCCGTCGCGGTCGGCGGCCAGGACTGCCATCGGGAGCGGGAGGGCGCGCATACCGGCGACATCTCGGCTGCCATGTTGCGTGATGCCGGCGCTGGTTTCGTGATCCTGGGCCATTCGGAGCGTCGCGCCGATCATGGCGAGACCAACGAGACGGTACGCGGGAAGGTGGTGGCGGCGCAGCAGGCCGGTCTGGTGCCGATCGTGTGTGTGGGCGAGACCGAGGCGCAGCGCCTGGCCGGGCAGGATACCGAGATCGTCGGCTGGCAGCTCCATAGCAGCTTGCCGCCGGAGTTCGGCGGGATCATCGCCTATGAGCCGGTCTGGGCGATCGGCACCGGGCGTACCCCCGGCGCGGCCGAGGTGATGGCGATGCACGGCTTCATCCGCCGGGAACTGCAGCGCGGGTTCGGAGCCGTCGGGGCAGGGATGCGCATCCTGTATGGCGGGTCGGTGAAGCCCGCCAATGCCGCAGCTCTGCTGCATCTGCCGGAGGTGGGCGGAGCGCTGGTGGGCGGGGCCAGCCTGAACGCCGGGGATTTCCTGGCGATCGCCCGGGCGGCGGCGCTTCCCAACATGGCCGCCGGGGGGTAGAAGCGCGCCATTCACTGCCATTCCGTCCGCCGCCACGCCGCGTTCACTGCGCCAAGGAGCCTTCATGGTTACCGTGCTGTCGCTGATCCAGCTGTTCGTCACCCTGGCCCTGATCGGCGTCGTGCTGATCCAGCGCAGCGAGGGTGGGGGGCTTGGCATCGGCAGCACCCAGGGCATGGGCAGCTTCATGTCCGGCCGTGGCACCGCCAATCTGCTGACCCGCACCACCGCGATCCTGGCGACGCTGTTCATGGTGATGTCGCTCGGGCTTGGGCTGCTCAACA
>DAICZL010000803.1 GCA_027311165.1 bacterium | reverse complement strand
ATGTTCCTCTACGTGCCGCTGATCGGACCCACCAATGCCCGCGATCTCTCCGGCTTCGGCATCGACGTGGCCAGCGACCCGCTGAGCTGGGTGACCGGCGGCGTGCTCCTGAGTGCCGCGGACTGGGCCCGCTACGGCTTCGGTGTGGTCGATCTGCGCGAGCAGGCGCTCGATCCCATCGACTCCATCAAGAAAAGCGCGCTCGATCCCTACGCCACCTTCCGCAGCCTCGCCCGCCAGCACCGCGCCGCCGAGATCCAGGCGGTGCGCGACGATCGCCGTGCCACCGTGCCGGTCTGGTTCGACCAGCCGGCCGAACCCACCCAATGAGCCGGAGCCCGCGAATGCACGCCCGCCGCGACCTGCTGCGCCTGATAGTGACCGGATCGCTGGCGGCCGCCCTGACCGGCGGAGTGTGTCCGGCCCGGGCCGAGGATCCGGCCGCCTTCGTGCGCGCCGCCGCGGCCGAGCTGGTGGCGGTGGTGAATACCGGTCTCCCGCAGGCGGAAAAACAGCGCCGGCTGCGCACGATCATCGACCGGGTGGCCGATGTGGAAGGGGTCGCGCGGTTCTGCCTCGGCCGCTTCTGGCACATGGCCACGCCCGGGCAGCAGAAGGCCTACATGGCCCTGTTTCACGACGTGCTGGTGAACAACATCGCCGGCAAGATCGGCCAGTACCAGAACGTGAAGGTCACCGTGGGCGCCGCCAAGCAGCGGGACGAGGGCAGCGTGGTCAGCAGCATCGTCGAGCGGCCGAACAATCCGCCTTCCGAGGTGGGCTGGGTGATCGCCGATGTCGGCGGCAGCCTCAAAGTGGTCGATATCATCGCCGAGGGCACCAGCCTGCGGCTCACCCAGCGCAGCGACTACGCGGCCTTCCTGACGCGCAACGGCAACAATCTCGATGCGCTGCTGGCGGCGATGAAGCAGCAGCTGGCCCAGGCGCAGCGCTGAGCTTCGCCCTCCCCGCCGCGGCGGCGCGCGGGCCCCGCGCCGTCCGGTCGGATGGGCCCCGCGCCGTCCCGAAGCGGAGATCCCACGCCGTCCCGAACCGCAATCTCCAAGCCGTCCCGAACCGCAGTCTCCAAGCCGTTCCGGCGGGGACGCCATGACCCTGGAACAGCTGCGCGTGTTCGTGGCGGTGGCCGAGCGCCAGCACGTCACCCGTGCCGCGGCGGCGCTCAATCTGTCCCAGTCCGCCGTCTCCGCCGCAGTCGCGGCGCTGGAGGCGCGGCACGCCACCGTATTGTTCCATCGTCTCGGCCGCGGCATCGCGCTGACCGAGGCGGGCCAGCGTTTCCTCACCGAGGCGCGTGCCGTGCTGGCCCGCGCCGAGGCGGCGGAACTGGTGCTGGCCGAACTCGGCGGTCTGCACCGCGGCGTGCTGGCGCTGCAGGCCAGCCAGACCATCGCCAGCTACTGGCTGCCGCGCCATCTGGTGGCGTTCCGCCGCGCCTTTCCGGGGATCGAGGTGCGGCTGTCAGTGGGCAACACCGCCGGGGTCGCGGCGGCAGTGCGCGAGGGGCTGGTCGAGCTAGGCCTGGTCGAAGGGCTCGTCGAGGACCCTTCTCTCCTCGGCGTCAACCTGGCGCGGGATGGTCTGGTGCTGGTGGTCGCGCCCGATCACCCCTGGGCGGGGTGTCCCCGCCTGGCGCCGGCGGCGCTGACCGAAAGCGATTGGGTGCTGCGCGAACCGGGCTCGGGCACGCGCTCGGCGTTCGAGGCGGTGCTGGCAGGGCTCGGCATCGGGATATCGAAACTGCGCGTGGCGCTGTAACTGCCGTCCAACGAGGCGGTGCGGGCGGCGGTGGAAGCCGGGCTGGGGGCGACGGTCGTGTCCGCCTCGGTCGCGGCGCCGTCGCTCGAGGCGGGGCTGCTGCACCAGGTGGGTTTCGACCTGCCTGAGCGCGATTTTCGGCTCCTGCGCCACCGCAGCCGCACCCCGAGCGCGGCCGCCGGGGCGCTGCTGGACCTGCTGGGGGTGGAGCGGAGCGGGCGGTGGGTCGGAACGTGACGCGTGCACCGGGAAAGCGAGCGATCCCGGGTCCCGCCCGGGGCCGGGGCAAAGGGCTCTGCCGTTGGGAAACCCGCCTGGCGCCGGCGGTCCCCCATGGCCCGTTGGGGGAGCGGGCATTGCCTGGAGCCTGCCCCGCACGGATCGCGGGTCCGGGGGTAAGGCGCCCGCCCTGCTTCCGGCCCGCCGATGCCCGAACCGGGGCGGTCAGGCCACCCCCAGCAGCCGGATCAGGCCCAGGCTGATCAGCCCGAGCGCGCCGAGCGAGGCCATCGCCGCCAGCACCACCTTGGGCCCGGCCCGGCCCACCACGCGCAGATCGGTCAGCAGCCCGAGCCCGGCCATCGCAAGAATGGTGAGCGGGCCCGAGGCCGCGGCGCTGGCGTCGACCATCCAGGAGGGCAGCAGCCCCACGGAACGCAGCAGGGCCAGGGCCAGAAACCCCAGGATGAACCACGGCACCAGCCGGTGCAGCCCCAGGCGGGTGCCTTCCCGCCTGCCGAAGACGAGCGCCACCACCACCACCACCGGGCCCAGCATCAGCACCCGCGCGAGCTTGACCACCATGCCGATCTGCACGCTGTGCGCCCCGAGTGGCGCGGCCGCGGCCAGCACCTGCGGCACCGCATAGACGGTGAGCCCGGCCAGCACCCCGGACTGCCCGGCGCCGAGCCCGATCAGGCCGGCGAGGCCGGGCAGCAGCAGCACCACCAGCACCCCGAGCAGCGCGGTGAAGCCGATCGCGGCGGTGATCTCCGCGCCCGCCGCGCCGATCACCGGCGCCACCGCCGCGATCGCCGAATTGCCGCAGATCGCGTTGCCGCAGGCGATCAGCAGCGCGAGGCGCCGTGGCAGGCCGAGCACGCGCCCGATCGCGTAGCCGCTTCCCAGCGCCAGCACCACCACCGCGGCAATGCCGGGCAGCAGCGCCGGTCCCAGCCCGCGCAGCAGGCCGGCGCTGACCCCGGCGCCGAGCAGCATCACCGCCAGTTCCAGCACCGGGCGCGCGGCGAAGTGGAGGCCGGCATGCCAATGGGGCGGCGGCGACCAGACGAGGCGCAGCGCGGCCCCGAGGATGATCGCCAGCACCAGCGGTTCGAGCCAGTCCCGGCCGAGCAGGTGCCGCTCGGCCGATGCCGCGGCGATGGCGGCCAGCGTCACCACAAGCGCGAGGCCGAGACCGGGCAGCACCGCCGCGGCGCTACGGGCGATGCCCGTACCACGCCGGATCCCAGGCGGCGGCAACCGGGCCGCGGCCGGGGCGCAGGCGAAAGCCGGGGTGGATGAGGCGGGCATGTCCGGGCTCCTCGGGCTGATCGGGACCACCGGAAGCTGGCCTCTGTCCGCCGCGAGATCCAACGCGGTCTGATGGTGAGACCGTTCGGCCCGGACGATCGGTCCAGCCGGCAGCCTCCCTCGTCACGATGGGTCGTGGAAAGCCGGTGCCATGCCCCGGGGCTGCGGCGCCGGCGCGGATGCGTCGGAAGATCGCGCGCCCAGGGCCCCGGGAAAGAGCGCCGTCGGGCCGGAATCGCCGCGCGTCACCACATGACGTCCTCGGCCCGACCGCACGTGGGCGGGGCGGTTGCCGGGCGCGCGGGGCCCGCCGCAGCGTCCGGAGCCGGTGGCCCGCCCCGGGGGCGGGATCAGTCCCCGAGTTCCGTCCCCGCCAGCTGTTCGCACAGCCTGGCCATGGCGGTGTGGTCCTGCCCCGGCCCCAGCACGGTCTGCCCCGCTGCCCATAATTCGCGGCACAGCGCGGCATAGGGCGCGGGCGTGGCCGTCTCGCGGGCGAGTTCGAGGGCGGTCGAAATATCCTTCACCATCAGGTCGAGCGAGAACCCCGACGCGAAGGCCCGCGAGATCACCTGCTGGCGGAATTTATTCTGTGTCGAATTGTTCATCCCCGTGGAGGCGTTCAGCACCGCGACCATCGTTGCCGGATCGAGCCCGAAGCGCCGGCCGATCAGCAGCGCCTCCATGCCGATCAGGAAGCCGCCGGCCGAGACCAGATTGTTCAGCGCCTTCATCGCCTGGCCCGATCCCACCTGCCCGGTGCGGACCACGTTGCCCATCGCCTCCAGCACCGGCCGCACCTGTTCGACCGTGGCCTCCTCGCCGCCGACCATCAGTGTCAGCGTGCCGTCCACCGCGCGCGCCACCCCGCCCGAGACCGGCGCGTCGATCATGCTCCCGCCGAGCTCCGCCACGCGGCCCGCCAGGCCCTGGGTGACCGCGGGCTGGCCGGAGCTCATCTCGATCACCACCGTCCCCGGCCGCAGCGCCGCCAGCACCGCAGCCTCGCCGGTCGCGATCACCTGAGTGACCACCGCGGAGGTCGGCAGCATGGTGATGATCACCGCGCACTCCGCGGCCAGAGCGCGCGGCGAGGGCGCGGCTTCGCCACCGACCTCGGCGCGGAACCGGGCCAGCCGCGCCGCGTCGGTGTCGGCGACGACTAGCGGGAAGCCCGCGCCCAGCACGCGGGCGGCCATCGGCCAGCCCATGTTGCCGATGCCGATCAGCCCGACCCGGCCCGGCGGGCGCATGCTCAGCCGGCCTTGGCGGCGTCGACCTCGGCAAACACCTCGGCGGCGACCTTGAAGGCTTCCAGACAGGCCGGCACGCCGCAATAGATGCCGGTCTGCAGCAGGATCTCCTTGATCTCCTCGCGCGTGACGCCGTTGGTCAGCGCGCCTTTCACATGCAGCCGCAACTCCGCCGGCTTGCCGAGCGCGGTCAGCATGGCGAGGTTCAGCATGCTGCGGGTCTTCCGCGGCAGGCCGGGGCGGGTCCAGATCTGGCCCCAGCAGAACTCGGTGGTGAGCTGCTGGAACGCCACGGTGAAATCATCGGCCTTGGCCAGCGAGGCATCGACATAGTCGGCACCCAGCACCTCGCGCCGCACCGACAGGCCTTTCTGGAACAATTCGCTCTGATATTCCGCCCGCTCCGTCATGGCCGACCTCCCCACTCCGTGACGCGGACGCTAGAGACACTCCGCCGGACCGGCAAGCCGGGGGGATCGGGGCATCGCCGGTTCGCCACCGGCGGGGATCAGTTGACCGGCACGCTCAGCGTCACGCCAGGCACGGGCTGGATCAGGCGTCGCTGCTGTGGCTGTTCCGCCGAGCCGGCGGAATACCCGTCGCCGCGATAGTCCGAAGGCGGGTTGGTCGGGCTGAACAGTCTCGGGCTGATCCCCACGCCGGACCGCGACTCCCTGCCGGACGGATCGGTCAGCCCGAGAT
>DAICZL010000801.1 GCA_027311165.1 bacterium | reverse complement strand
CCGTCCGTGCCGGTCGGCGGCGCGGCCGAAGATCCAGGCACCGACCGGGCGGGCCGCGAGCGTCAGGGTGATCGCCCAGGTCACCGCCGTGATGCTGGTTGCGAATTCCTTGGCGATGTCGGCGAGCACGAACACCAGGATGAAGAAATCGAACGCATCGAGCGTCCAGCCCAGATAAGCGGCCGCGACGACATGGCGCTGCTGGGCTCGGCTGGGCTGCATTCGGGTCTCTCCGGGTGATGGCAAACCCTGGACCAGCCGCGGCGGCCGTGCAACTGGCTTTGCCCCACAGGCCCCGGGCCGCGGGCGGCTTTGACTCGCCCCGGCGCGGATGGTCTGAATGGCGCTCCCGACTCGCCCGCCACAGCCGAGGATACCGATGCCATATGGTTCGAGCCCGATGCGGGCGCTGCTCCTGACCACGGTCCTGCTCGCCGCCGGCTGCGCGGACACGACGCCCGAGCCAATGGTCAATGACGGGTTCGCCCATCTGCTGCGCCCTGGCGCGTATGTCTGCCGGGGCGAGCCGGTCTCGATCGACGCCGATCATATCGTGATCAGCCTGACCGGCCCGTGCACCCATGTGCGGATCGCCGGCTCCCATGATCAGGTGCATACCGATATCGCCCCGCTCGGCGTGATCGAGGCGACCGGTGATTTCAACGTGATCGGCTGGCGGCAGACCGAGCCCGGCGCGGCGCCGCTGGTGCAGAGCCCCGGCGCGCATAACGACATCCAGCCCGCCGCCGGCTGAACGCCAGGGCGGCTGGCTGGCCGGAAGGGCAGGAACGCCGCCCGCCTTCGCCTGGCCCCTTCTGCCTTCGCCAGGCCATCCGGGCAGAGCGCCCGGCGGGAGGGGCGCGATCCTGGAGGGAGCGGCGCTGCGATCGTGCCGCCGATCAGCTCGGGAACGGATCGAACGCGCCGCCGCCCTGCTTCCCGCTCTGGGCCGGGGGTTCGGCCGCGCCGGCGCCAAGTCCCGCAGGCGCCGCCGCGATGAAGCCGGGCAGGGTCATCACCTGCGACGCGGGTGCCGGCGGCGCCTTGCCGGTCCCCTGGTCGATCGGCACCGGCACCGCCACCGGCGCGGCCGAGCGGCGCTCATGGCGCGGCACCGGCCGCCTCGCGCGTTCGAACACCACCATGCTGTCGAAGAAATTCACCGCCTTGGTGCTGCGGCAGAAGGCCCCCGCTGAAGCGGCGAGCCCGCCATTCTGGTCGGTGCCGAGCACCGGGAAATTTTCCCGCCGGCCGGTCCACTGCATCAGCTCGACGCAGCGGGCGAAGGCGTAATGCAGGAAGCTCTGCCCATCCGGCCGGTCCATGAACGCCCCGCCCCACAGAGCGGTATGGGTGTCCTCGACGATATAGACGCCCTGCTCGGTGAGATGCGGATATAATTCCTCGAACGTCACGATGGTCTGTTCGGCGGTGTGCCCGCCATCGTCGATGACGATGTCGAACGGCCCGGCCTCGCGCACCACCTGGCGCAGCAGCGCCCGGTCCTTCTGGTCGCCGATATACATCCGGGTTGCGACATCCTCGTGGCGGCGGGCGGTGGGATCGATATCGAGACCGTAGA
Organism: bacterium; assembly: GCA_027311165.1. Taxonomy (GTDB): domain Bacteria; phylum Pseudomonadota; class Alphaproteobacteria; order Acetobacterales; family Acetobacteraceae; genus DAICZL01. The sequence continues at coordinate 284 of DAICZL010000801.1, read as the reverse complement.
GCCGGCAGCGCGGTCCGAAATAGCGCCGCCACATTTCGAGCGAGCCGCCGTTCTCGACGCCGATTTCGAGCAGCGTCGGCTGGCGCAGCCGGAACGGTTCCAGATAGCGTTCATACACCTCGAAGTAATGGTGCCATTTGTGGATCGGCCGGGTGTTGCGGCCCTGCAGGAAGAAGGAATAGAGATCGTCCATCGGCACCCCCTCGTGAAGCGCAGCATGCGCCAGCTCCGCCCCGGCGGGAAGCTGGCGACCCAGTCGTTCCACCCAGTCGTTCCACCCAGGG
>DAICZL010000794.1 GCA_027311165.1 bacterium | reverse complement strand
GGGCATTCTTATCCCGTTCCCATGGGCGGCGTGCTTGCGGCAGCATCATCTGGTCCAACCGGGTTCTCCGTATGCGGGAAGACAGCGACGAGGTGACCGGACTCCTGCCCGCCCCCTCTGGCAGGGCAGGGCTGGGGCGGCGTCCTTCAGTGACGCGCCGCGCCGGTCGCAAGGCCGGGGCGGCGGAGGGTCCGGCCGAAGGGGAGGCGTCGAAATCCTGTGCCATGGCGGGGCGCCCAGCTGCGCCACGTGGCGAGTTCGATGCTTATCGGCGATCCATGATCATGCGGCAAGATAAAAATTGTCGAAATTGATCGACTCAGGTCAGCAAATTGTAAGCTTCAGCGGCGTAGATTTAGGATAACTGGATCACATACTGAAAATCCGGAGTAATAATCTGTGCTCATATCTTTTTTCTAGTATCTTCGTCACCGTATATTGATCGCGGTATCCTGGTTGCATGATCTCGAGTGCAACTGAATCGCTTGACGCCTCGCAGTGCACGCAGTCAAAGCCTCCTGAGAACCGGGTGGCGCGCGCCTCGACCGGAGGAGGACCACGATGACGGGCGTGCGACTGACGGATCCGGCCACCCAGAACCCATACCTCAACAGCGCCACGATCGCCGGCAGCTACGGCGTCTACGGCTCGTCCGCCGCCGCCTGGACGGTGCGGAATCTCGGCACGATCCAGGGCAGCGTCAGCTACGGCGTGTCGCTGGTCGCCGGGGGCAGCGTGATCAACGGCTCGCCCGCCAACCAAAGTGCCGGCATCACCGGCTACGACCATGGCGTGATGATCTCGGGTGCCGCGGGCAGCGTGGTGAATGAGGGGCTGATCGCCGCGACCTCCACCGCTGCGGGTGACACCGCCGCGGTCGAACTCGCGGCCGGCGGCAAGGTGGTGAACCATGGCCGCATCAGCAGTCTTTCGGACGGCGTGCGGTTCGATGTCGGGGGCAGCCTGACCAATGGCGACAGCGCGGGCTCGCACGCGCTGATCCAGGGCGGCTTCGCCGGGGTCGCGGTCTATGGCGCGGCCGGCAGCATCACCAATGCCGGTGCGATCCTGGGGGGGCAGATCGGCCTCAACCTCGCCTCCGGCGGCCTGCTGGTCAACGGCGCGTCGGGCAATGCCACCGCCACCATCTCCGGTGCCGGCGGCGTCTGGGTCTACGGCCAGTCCGGCACGCTGACCAATTTCGGCACGATCACCTGCACGCTGAACGACGGCGTCTTCCTGACCGCCGGTGGATCGGTCAGCAACCAGGCCGGGGCGGAGATTGCCGGTTACAACAACGGCGTGCGGATCCTGTCGCATCCCGGCACCGTGTTCAATGCCGGCACGATCACCGGGGCCGGTCTGTGGGGCGTTTACCTGGCCCGCGGCGGATCGGTGGACAACGCCGCCGGCGGGTCGATCATCGCCACGTCCGGCGCGTCCGGCGCAATCGACATCCTCAGCCGGACCGCATCCGTCACCAATGCCGGCACGCTGGTCGGTGCGGTGGTGATGGGCACGACCCATAAGCCGGAGGCGACCGCGACCCTGGTCAATTCCGGCACGATCGAGGGCGATGTCCGCATCTATGGCACCACCGCCCGGGTGGTCGTGCTGCCGGGCGCGGTGTTCACCGGCCATGTCGCGACCTTCAATGGCGGGGCCAACACGCTGGAACTGGCGGCCGGGGCGGCGCGCGGCACGCTGTCGGGCCTCGGCGCGACCTTTGCCGGTTTCGGGCAGGTGATGGTCGATGCTAAGTCGCAATGGAATCTCACCGGGGCCAATGCGCTGCCCGCCACCGGGGTGCTGAACGTCGCCGCGCATGCGGCGCTGCGCACCCTCGGCAGCCTGTCCATCGGCGGCGTGGTCGATGACGGGTCGATCACCGCGCGCGGGGGCAGCATCGCCATCGCCGGCACGTTGAGCGGCGCCGGCGTGCTTGCGCTCGGCTCGGGCGCCTCGGTGGACCTGGGCGGCGCGGGTGCCGGGGTGCGGCTCGCCTTTCTCGCCGGGACCGCCGCCGAGACGCTCAGCCTGGGCACGGCTTCATCGGTTGGCAATGCGATCACAGGGTTCGGGGCATCCGATACGATCGACCTGCTGGGCGTGGTGGCGTCCGCCCCGACCTTCAGCACCGGCGGGCTGACCCTCGCGACCACCACAGGCAGTCTGACCCTGGCGGTCCAGGGACCCTATGTGTCCGGGAATTTCGCCCTGACGAGCGACCACCACGGCGGCACCGATATCACCTATGTGCCGGTTCCGGCCGCCGCGATGGACCTGGCGCGGGGCGCGCCGGCCTGGTCGGGGGCCGCCGGTCTGGGCCTGACCGGCTGGTCCGATCATCCGGCGATGCCGGTGCATGAGACCTGGCGATAGGGGGGGCTTCCGGGGTTCGGGCGCGGGGATGAAGACAGGCGAGGGCGCGTCCGCCGCAACAGGCGCAGCGGCCGCCGAACAG
>DAICZL010000785.1 GCA_027311165.1 bacterium | reverse complement strand
GTCTTGCGGGGGGGCGAATCTCCGGGGTTTCGTGCCGGCAGGAGAGGCTTCGGATCCGCCGGGTTTCGGAGTGCTGGAGCGCTATCCCGGCTGAGGGAAGCAGGGCGCCTTCCCGTATCGGCTGAGGTCTGATCCGGAGTGCCTGCCGGAGCGGGGGGCCGGCAGAAATGTCGAAGGCACTTTCGCTGGAGTCGCGGCAACGGCGAGCCGTCGGACAACACCTCGTTTTTGGCGAAACTGGTGAACGGGACGACGCACGGGCTTTCGACGCCGCGCCAGCGGCGCCAGTTCGAGGATTTTGTGTTGCGAACGTTGGTCACGCGCGGATCGGCATTCTTGCACTGGAGCGCAAATGCCGGCGACGGCGATGGGCCATCGCGCCATTGTCAGTTTGCGCCCCTCTGGATGGTTGCGCACGATCGGCGCAGGGTAGTTAGGAAAGATGCCGCGGAGCGGCCGCAGGTGGCCAGTCCGGTCGTAAATCGCCCTGGCGAGCTCGCGCATCGCCTGCTGGCCCTTCGTGACGCTTTATAAGCGGACGCTCAGCATGTGCTTAATTCAAGGGTCTTGCACAGGAGCGAGGTGGTTATGCAGCATGTCGTTGAGGTGAATCTGGCATGCTATGAACTGGTCAGAAACGCGATCAATGGCCGCGATTGTCCACTCGGCGCCGGAGCGGAACAGCCGCTGTTCGCCGAGCGGCGCCGTTCCGGGTTTGCCATGCAAAAGATCATTTCGTACGACCACAAGACGTTCAAATTCGGCAGCGGGTCCCTGACAAATCTCTTTAAGAGTAGCATCTGGTATTGCGGCTATTAGATCGATAAGGTCTTTGGCGATTTTACCTGCCGTTTTTTTTGCGGCTCAATTCTGTTGATATAGCCGGGCTGCAGTCGCTCACAACACCACGCTGCGTCCCACTCGCACCGTGCAAAACAGAACACCGCAAGCCCAAGCGCATAAGCGTAACGATCTTCTAGCGAAACTCGCTTTCGGTCGTTCTCCATCGCGGCGAGCTCACCAAACTAACCAAATTTTGGCAAGGAGTCTGAATGGCATAGAGGTGATGCCGGTGTGAATGTCCAATACCCGCTATCTGCCTCTAAAAGGCGGACCGGCAGGAAACCACCCGTTGCGGCCATTCGCGTGAAGCTAACACGGGCTGGGGGAGCTTCACTGCACGAACGTCGGCTTGCGGGCGCGGCACCACTACCTGACGACCAAGATGGGCGCGTAGCTGTCCGCGATGACAGTCGCAAGGGCCGATCGCCGTTCGCCGGCCGGCGATAGGGCTAGGCCATAGCGCAGCTCTGCTTCGGTGATGCACGCTCGCATCCGGCTGGCGCGCGCGCCACTGCGCCACTCCGTTTTCCGGCGCCGGACGGATCAGGTCGGACAGGATATTCGTGGCCAACAGGATCATTCGTCGAAGGACAGCGGCGTGCGCGTCGGCTCGCGGCCAAGCGCCGAGCGGAGGATGTCGCGGGTCTCATCCTCCATCGAGCGGTCCTGCGCGGCTGCCTGGATGCGAAGGCGGGATGTCAGCGTGTCATCGGGATTGCGGATGGCGATTCTTGCCACGGTCCTGCCTCGTCATCAAAGCTCGCAGTATATGCATCGCAGACGAGAGTCGCACCCGGGAAAGCAATTCCGGTAGGGTGCAGAGGGGCTTACTTCGGTCTACCCCCCTCTGTGGCTTCAACGCGTGTCCCGGAACGTGATGCAGGAGTGGTGGGCCAGCCGTCCGCCCAGGCGCGCGCGCGGCCGCGCCTCCTCGCCGTCGCGCCGCCAGGCCTCCGGCACCGCGCGGGCGTGCGGCATTGAGCGAAGGAACGTCGAGCCGCTCATCTCCCAGGCGGGCGTCGAAGCTCTCGCTGAACGCATTCCGCCGGGGCTTGCGCGGCGCGTGGTCGTGCGAGGCGTTGCTTGTCTCGTCGGCCCGGCCGTGCTAGCGCATGATGGTGTTCAGCTCGCGGGCGGCGCGAAGTCCCGGGATCGAAGGATCCGGCGCGAGCGCCAGGCACTTGCGGGTGCAGTCGTCGGCCACCGCCGGGATGCGATCGCACCAGCCGTCAGGCAGCGGACCAGGCTTGTGGCGGCGCCGCCCGCATGTTAGTTTTACTAACGTTGATCTGGCAGGTCCCCGACCGTGAAACCCGGTTTCCGCTCCTCCTCCACCGGCCTCGCCCCCCCTCAGTCTCTCGCCGCCTCCGGGCTTGCGGGGCGGTGGGTGGCC
>DAICZL010000777.1 GCA_027311165.1 bacterium | reverse complement strand
GGGCGGTACCGAGCGCCGCGATCGTGACGAGTGCCCCGAGAGCAGCCAGGACCACCACGGTCTTGCGGTTGAACCGCTTGACCGTCGGCAGCACGGTGCGTCCGTTGAGCGCCTCGACCCGCCCTTGCGGGTCGTAGTAATGCTCGGGAGTACCTTCCGGCTCGTCGGGCGGCCCGGCCACGCGGCTCTCGTCTTCAGGCGGGAGAGTGGTCATGGCGTCGTTTAACTCCCCGCACGCTCATCGCGATAAATGTTCACGAAGTGCTTGGTGCCGATCCGAAGCTGCGCTTGGTGGAAGAGCCGATCAACGATGTAGTAGTCGCCCTTGACCCGGTAGTTCACGAGTTCGGGGGCTTGGCGTTCCTCGAGCACGAAGAGCGCAGGGGATTCCCACGACTTCATCTGCGGCGGCATCTGCAGGTAGGTTTTCGTGCCGTCATCGAAGACCCGCACCGGCGTCCACACGACTTTCGGTCCCTTCACGCGATAGCCGAAGTTCATGTCCTCCGGCGCCACTGTGACGGGCTCATGCACCGCTTCCGTGGTCGCGGCGGCCACTGGTGTCGTCGGGGTGGCACTTTTGACTTCATCCGCCGGGTAGCTGAAGGCGACCAGGGGCATGTAGGCACGCGACTCGGCCCGCAGCAAAATACTGTAGAGATGTCGATTGGTCGGGATCAGCATGTTGGTCTCGACGCCCGTGATGATCGGTTTGACCATCACGATGGTCTTGCGCTCGGCGCCCTCACCCGTCATCACCGTATCGGACACCCACTGCACCGTATCAGCAGCCTTTGGCTTGCCGTTCTCGGTGCTGATGACTTCGCCGGGCTGCAGTTCGATCGCGGTCATGCGATCCGGTGCGGCGTAAATCTCGTAGATCGAATTCTCGACATACGGAAACACGACTTGCGAGCGCAGCGCAACCGCGCTCGATGCCGTGATGGTGCCTGCCTCCGCAACATTGACCGCGCGCCGCTGGGCGCGTGCACGACTGAGCTTCGCTTCCAAGCGCCGAATTTCCTCTGCATTCGGCGCCTCGGGCACGGGCTTCGGACCCATCGTCAAAGTGGCCGTCGAGGTGAGTACCACGGGCGCACCTCCCGCTCCTGGCACGGCCGGTACCACTGGGGGCGCTCCTGCCGGCATCCCTGTTTGCGCTTGCGCTATCGAGGCGCGCAGTTTCGCGAGCTGCTCGTTGCTTTGCTGCAATTGTGCCTGAATCTGGGCCGCGGAGGCCGAGGTAACGGCAGGAGCGGGACTCGCCGCATCTTGCGCGAATGCCACGCTACCCAGCAGCACCCAGGGTAGCCCAAAACTTAATCGGAGCGAGTGGTTCATAGATTCCTTATGAGCGAAGTGGTCGTCCAATAGGCGCTTCATCGCAGAGCAGACTCTTTCCGCTATTGCTCGCGCGTCCACTGAAAATCCTTGATGTACAGGCCAATGGGGTTTTTCTGGATCTGATCGGCGGTCGCCGGCGGATCGATATCCACATCGAAGGTTGCGACCCAACGCTGCTCTTCTTTGAGGCCGCCTTCGGAGTTCCGCAGATATTCCTTCCAGCGGGCTTGGTAGCTCTTGCTGCCGCTGATCGGCGCGATCCCGACGAGCGAGAACTCCACAGTTTCGCGGCCGATGTTCTGCAGCCGCGGATCCTTTTGCGCCCATTCATTCAACTTGTTCGCCGCGGCCTGGCGCATGAAATACATGGCGCTTTGGTAGTTCTTCTTGACCACCACGGGATCGAGCGGCGTCGAGCGCACCCATTCGAGCCAGGTCGCAAGCTGCCAGCGGACTTCGTTGAGTGAGGGACTAAAGACTTCGGGCACCACGCCGACGACGAAGGGCTGTCCGTTCTCGGCGACCCGAATGTAGTACGGGACGACACTCGACTTGCTTGACTGATATATGAGCCCGACGATCGCAAGCGCCGCCACCGCGAAGGCGGAAAAGGCCGCGAGGCGCCAGTTCCGTGCGGCTTTCAGCGTCCCACCGATCCGATCGTTCCACTCCGCCTTCGCGCGGGCATAAGCCGATTCCGGATATCCGCCTGGCTTCGCATTGGTGCGGGTCTGGAGAAGTTCGGACGCTGCGCTCATCGTGTCTTACCCCTGTTGTGCAATCGTTCGCCCGCCACTCGACTTGCCGTCACGGACGGCGCCTGCCGGCGGGCACACCCAACGCCCCGCGCGACCCGGCCGCTGCCCCAGCGGCCCAGGATTTCTTGAGCGCCGCGGTGGCTCGGACGGCGGGGCTCATCGCTGCGGTACCCGCGCCGCGAGCGGCGGCAATCGCGCGAGGTAACATCAAGGTCGGGACTGTACCTTCGACAGCGGTCACAACGTGCTTCCCGGTGAGCGACAGCCCCTTTCCAGTGACGAACTCTCGGGACTCGCCTGATCGACGA
>DAICZL010000770.1 GCA_027311165.1 bacterium | reverse complement strand
CCCAACCGCTGAACCCGAACCCGCCGTCGGATCGACCAGCGCGGCCGCCAGGGTGAGATCGCGCAGCGCCGGCAGCTCCGCCCCGCCGAACAGCGGGTCGAGCACCGACAGATCGGTAGCCTTTCAGGTCAGCTTGAGGTCATAGCCCTGGCCCCGGTCGGGCCGACTGAACCCGCCCGCCAGGCCGAGATGCAGCGTTGCCGCCGCAAGATCCAGCCGGACCGGCCAAGGCGCGGCCGCCTGCCTGTCCTGCAACCGCGCCAGCGAACCCAGTTCGCCGCTGAGCGTGAACGGCGTGACCCGCCACAGACCGGAGGCAGCGATGCTGATCGGCGCGGCCTCGTTGGCCGCCTTGGCGTCGAGCTCATGCAGCTCCACCACCTCGGTGCGGCCCGATGCCTGGTGCCAGCCGATCCGCCCGTCCTCGATCACCAGGCTGGCGATCGCGACCTGCATAGTGGCGAATCGCCCCCAGCCCGCATCGGTCCCGCTGCGCGCGCCACCCGGCTGCCCGGAAGGCGCGGCCTTGCGGTCGGCGACCCAGTTGCCGTGCCCCTCGGCGTCGGTCTCCAGCAGCAGGTCCGGATGCACGAACACGACGCGGGCGATCTCGATCCGCCGGGCGAACAGCGGCAACAGCGCGAGCTCGGCATCGACCTCCTGCAGGGTGAGCATCTGCGGCCGCGAGAAACCCGGCGGATTGGCCAGAGCGAGATCGGTGATCGCGACGGTGGGCCAGAGCGAAGGCTTCAGGTGGATTGCACCGAGGGTCACGCTGCGCCCGGTCGCCGCGCGGATCCGCTCGGCCAGGATCGGCGCCATGGACCCGGGATCGAACCGCGCCAGCAGCAGCGCCGGCACGGCGAGCAGTCCCAGCAGCACGAGGCCGATACCGAGCAGTAGGTAGCGCGGCCGCCTTCTGGCCCGGGTTGGTCGGTTCGCCATTATGGGTCTCCTCGCATCGTGCGGATCGGGCAATGCCCGGCCACGGTTAGGCGATGGGATCAGGCAAGGCCGGTTCACTGCCCGCCGCGATCCCGCTCGGGCCATGTCTGCATCGCCTCGCCGCCGCGGGGAACCCCCCGATGACTGAAGGTCCCGGGACCGCTGCTGCTCCCCGGCTTGTCGCTGAGGACCATGAGGGCAGGGCCCTCACCCTGGCCCGTCGCGGCGCCTTCGGGCCGGTGCCGCGATCGCCCATCGGGACCATCATTCGATCGGGAGCCCTCCCGGGCGAAAAGCACGACATGGCCAGGCCATCCTCGACGTTTCCCAGGACGAGACGGGGTCGCTTCCCAAGACGAGATGGCGGACGGCCCCCCGCTTTGCCTCCTGCACCCCCGCCTCAGTTGCGCAGCCGGCGCGGCGGAGCGGCTGGCGGCGCCTCGAAACCCAGTGTGCGAAACGTCTCAGCCATGTGGGTCGGCAGGCCGGCCTCCACCACCAGCGTTCCCCCGGCCGGATGGGGCAGGCGCAGGGCGCGGGCGTGCAGATGCAGCCGGTCCGACAGCCCCTCCACGGTGGCGGAGAAAGCGTTGTTCTGGTCGGGCTCGGCATATTTCACATCGCCCAGGATCGGCGCGCGCAGGGCGACGCAATGCACCCGCAGCTGGTGGGTGCGCCCGGTGAGCGGCTTCAGCTCCAGCCAGGCGAGCTTGCGCGCGGCGTGATCGAGCGTGCGGTAGTCGGTGATCGCGTAGGCCGCGTCCGGGTCGTCGCTGGTGGCCGGCACGGTATGCTCCCCGCGCGGGCCGCCACGGCGCAGCAAGGGCAGGTCGATGCGGCCGTCCACCGGCACCGGACGGCCGGCCACCACCGCCCAGTAGGTCTTCTCCACCTCGCGCGTGCGGAACGCGGCGGCGAGCCTGGCCGCGACCCCCGGGCTGCGCGCCAGCACCAGCACGCCGGAGGTGTCGCGATCCAGCCGGTGCACCAGCCGCGGCCGGTCCGGCGCGCCCAGGCGCAGCCCGTCCAGCATGCCATCCAGATGCCGGCTGATACCCGGGCCGCCCTGCACCGGCAGCCCGTGCGGCTTGTTCAGCACGATGATCTGCTCGTCGCGATAGAGCACCAGAGGTTCCAGTTCCTGGCGCGAACGCTCATCCGCCACCACCGGGGCAGGCCGCGCGGGGGCGGGGCCGGGCAAAGGCGGGATGCGCACTTCCTGGCCGGGGGCGAGGC
>DAICZL010000764.1 GCA_027311165.1 bacterium | reverse complement strand
GTGTTGATGGTACGCTATCACATCGCCTATCCGCTGGCCTTCCTCGCCTGCCTGCTCGTGGGCGCCCTGATCGGCGCCGCGCAGGGCTATTGGGTTGCCTATTTCAAGATCCCGTCCTTCATCGTCACGCTGGCCGGCCTGTCCATGCTGCGCGGCCTCGCCTTGCTGATGACCCGCGGCTATTCCATCCCGATCCCGCCCGGCAGCTGGTTCGACCAGCTCGGCCGCGGCTGGGTCGCCGGGGTGCCGCTGCCGGCGATGATCGCGCTCGCCGTGCTGGCCGCCGGCTTCGTCACGCTGGACTGGACCCGCTACGGCCGCCAGGTCACCGCGATCGGCGCCAATGCCGAGGCGGCACGCCGGGTGGGCATGCCCTCGCGCCGGGTCGGCGCCTCGGTGTTCGTGGCGAGCGGCCTCGCCGCCGCGCTCGCCGGGCTGATCATCGCCGCGCGCCTGGGCTCGGGTTCGTCCAACGCCGCGGTGGGCTTCGAGCTCGACGTGATCGCCGCGGTGGTGCTGGGCGGCACCTCGCTGTTCGGCGGGCGCGGCACCATCATCGGCACCGCACTCGGCGCGCTGACCATCGCCGTGATCGGCAACGGCCTGATCCTGGTCCACGTCTCGCCCTTCTATACCCAGATCGTGACGGGGGCGATCATCCTCGCCGCCGTCTGGCTCAACACCCGCGTCTTCGCCGGCCTCGCCAGTCCGGCGCGGCGCGGCTGAGGGAGACCCATGTCCGATCTCGCGCCCACCCATGTCGGCTCGGGCCAGGTGATGACCGTGCTGGGGCCGGTGCCCGCCGCCAGCCTGGGCGTCACCCTGATGCACGAGCATCTGCTGAACGACTGCCGCTGCTGGTGGCACCGCCCGTCCGACCCGGCGCGCGCGCATCTGGCGACCGAGCCCGTTCATGCCGGCATCCTGGGCGAGCTGCGCATGGACCCGTTCGTCAATCTCGACAATTGCGCGCTCGATGACGAACGCCTGGCGATCGCCGAACTCGCCCCGGCCATCGCCGCCGGCTGCCGCACGGTGGTCGATCCCACCTGCCGCGGTATCGGCCGCGATCCGGCCGCGCTCGCGCGCATCGCCCGCGCCACCGGGCTGAACATCGTCATGGGCGCCGGCTACTACCTGGAAACCTCGCACCCGCCGGAGTTCGCCGCGATGAGCGCCGAGGCGATCGCCGATGAGATCGTGGCGGAAGCGCACGAGGGCGTGGCGGGAACCGGCGTGCGCATCGGCCTGATCGGCGAGATCGGCGTCTCCGGCGACTTCACCCCGGCCGAGGAGAAATCGCTGCGCGGCGCCGCCCTTGCCCAGGCCCGCACCCGCCTGCCGCTGATGGTGCATCTGCCGGGCTGGTACCGCCATGGCCACCGGGTCCTGGACATCGTGGCCGGGGAGGGCGGGGACCTGGCGCACACCGTGCTGTGCCATCTCAACCCGTCCTTCGACGACCCGGAGTACCAGACCAGCCTCGCCGCGCGGGGGGCGTTCCTGGAATACGACATGATCGGCATGGATTACTGGTACGCCGACCAGGGCGTGCAGTGCCCGTCCGACGAGGACAACGCGCGCGCGATCGCGGGCCTGGTCCAGGCCGGCTTCGCCGATCGCCTGCTGCTGTCGCATGACGTGTTCCTGAAGATGATGCTGACCCGCCATGGCGGCTTCGGCTACGCCTATGTCCTGCGCCATTTCATCCCGCGCCTGCTGCGCCACGGGCTGGAGCGATCCACGATCGCGGCGATCATGGCCGACAATCCGCGCCGCGTGTTCTGGGACGGGAGGGCCACCGCGTGAGCGAGCGCATCGGCGTGCTGCTGGCCGGCGAGAGCTGGGTCAGCGCCGCGACCCATACCAAGGGCTTCGACCAGTTCGGCAGCGTCACCTTTCATCTGGGCGCCGAGCCCCTGGTCGCCGTGCTGCGCGACAGCCGCTTCGACCTGACCTACATGCCGGCGCACGAGGCGGCGGAGGGGTTTCCCTTCACCCTCGACGGCCTGGCGCGCCACCGGGTGCTGATCCTCTCGGATCTGGGCGCGAACACGCTGTTGCTGCCCCAGGCGGTCTGGCTGCATGGGCGCACCGTGCCGAACCGGCTGAAGCTGATCCGCGACTTCGTAGCCGCCGGCGGCGGGCTGGTGATGGTCGGCGGGTATTTCAGTTTCCAGGGCATCGACGGGCGGGCCCGCTGGCGGCGAACCCCGGTGGAGGACGCGCTGCCGGTGACCTGTCTGCCTTATGACGACCGTATCGAGGCGCCCGAGGGGTTCCAGGCCGAACTCTGCGGCCCGCCCGACCATCCGCTGCTGGCCGGGCTCGGCGGCGCGTGGCCGGCGCTGCTCGGTGCCAACGAGGTTTGCGCCAAGCCGGGGGCGCAGGTGCTGGCCCGCCTGCCGGCCGAGCAGGGGGGGCATCCGCTGCTGGTGGCCGGGCGGCACGGCAAGGGGCGGACGGTCGCCTGGACCTCGG
>DAICZL010000273.1 GCA_027311165.1 bacterium | reverse complement strand
ATGGTGCCGGTGTTCTGGTAGGCCATGTTGATGCCGCTGTACGGCAGGCCGATGTTGTCGACGATGTTGGCGAGCTCATCGGGCGGGATGATGCCGCGCACCGTCCGTTCGACGTTCTCGAACAGCCGCGCCGTCTCCTCGATGCGCGTGCCGGGCTGCGCCCGCACGTGCATCAGGATCTGGCCGGAGTCGACCGAGGGGAAGAAGTTCTCCCCGAGGAACGGCCCGAGCCCGAGGGAGGCGATGACGATGCACAGAAAGCCGATGATCACCGGCTTCGGTCGCGCGATCGCGTAGGCGAGCAGCGCCCGGTAATGCGCCCGCGCCCAGGCGAAGTAATGCTCGAAGCCCTGCTGGAAGCGCTTGAACGGGTTGCGGGTGGCCGCGGCCGCGGCGGCGTGCGCCTCGCTCAGGTCGTGCGCCGTCAGCAGGTAGCGCGCCATGGTGGGCACCAGCGTGCGCGACAGGATGAAGGAGCCGATCAGCGCGAACACCACCGCCTCGGCGAGCGGCCGGAACAGGTAGCCGGCGACCCCGCCGAGCTGGAACATGGGGGCGAACACGATGTCGAGCACCAGCAAGGTGACGAAGGCCGGGATCACGATCTGCTGCGCGCCGTCGAGAATGGCCGGCTCCACCGGCTTGCCGAGCTCGAGGTGGAAGAAAATGTTCTCCAGCGTCACCGTGCCCTCATCGACCAGCATGCCGACCGCCAGGGCAAGACCGCCCAGGGTCATCACGTTGATCGTCTCCCCGAGAATCGACAGCAGCGTCACCGAGAACAGGATCGACAGCGGGATCGAGATGATGATGATGATGGTCGAGCGCCAGCTGCCGAGGAACAGCAGGATCATGATGCCCACCAGCCCCGCGGCGAGCACCGCCTCGCGCAGCACCCCGACGATCGCGCCCTTGACGAACACCGACTGATCGCCCACCGCGTGCAGGCCGAACCCCGAGGGCAGGCTCTCCTCCACCCGCGGCAGGAGCGACTTGACCCCGTCGATGACGCTCAAGGTCGAGGCGGAGCCGGCCTTCAGGATGGTCATCAGCACGGCGTGCGAGCCGTCCACGCGCACCATGTTGGTCTGCGGCGGCGCCCCGTCGTGCACGAACGCGACGTCATGCACGTAGATGATGGTGCCGTTGACCTTCTTCAGCGGCATGTCGTTGATGCGCTCGAGCAGCACCGGGCTTGCGTTCAGCGCGACGTTCCAGTCGAACTTGCCGATCTTCTCATCGCCCGCCGGCAGAATCAGGTTCTGCGCCGACACCGCGTCGACCACGTCCTCGGCCGAGACGTTGCGCGCCTGCATGGCGTGATGGTCCAGGTCGATCTGCACGTCGCGGATCTGGCCGCCGTAGGGGGAGGGCACGGCGGCGCCGGCCACGGTGGCCAGCTGCGGACGGATGAAGTTCTGCCCGAGGTCGAACAGCTTCATCTGCGGCAGCGAGGTGCTCGACAGCGCCAGCTGCAGGATCGGCACCGTCGCGGCGTTGTAGCTCAGCACATAGGGCGGGGTGATGCCCTGGGGCAGCAGCTTGAGCACCGTCTGCGAGGCCGCCGTCACCTGCGCCATCGCCGCGGCGATGTCGACGTTCTTCTGGAAGAAGATCTTCACCACGCCGTAGCCGTCCAGCGACTGCGACTCGATGTGCTCGATGTCACCGACCTGCGCGGTCAGCGTGCGCTCGTAGTAGTAGATCACCCGCCCCGACATGTCGTTCGGCAGCAGACCCGTGTAGGTCCACACCACGCTGATCACCGGGATGTTGATGTTCGGAAAAATATCCGTCGGCGTGCGCAGCGCCGACATCACGCCGAATATCGCAATCAGCAGTGAAAGCACCACAAATGTGTAGGGCCTTCTCAGCGCGGTCTGAACAATCCACACGGCAGCGCGCTCCTAGGTGTTCCGCACGAAGTTCGTGGCTGGAAACATGTTATTTCTCGACCCGCCGATGATTGCGGTGCAGGTAACTGAAGATCGTCGGCACGAAGAACAGCG
>DAICZL010000751.1 GCA_027311165.1 bacterium | reverse complement strand
CGGTCCGGATCCCCGCATGACCCTGATCTATCTGGTCGCCGGCGAGACCAGCGGCGATGTGCTGGGCGGGCGGCTGATGGCCGCCCTCAAGCGCCGCCGCCCCGGCCTGCGCTTCGCCGGCGTCGGCGGCGCACGGATGGCGGCCGAGGGGCTCGACAGCCTGTTCTCGATGCAGGATCTCGGCGTGATGGGCCTGCTCGAGGTGCTGCCCAGGCTCGGCAAGCTGCGCCGGCGCCTGGCCGAGACCATCGCCGATGTCGCGGCCCGGCGGCCCGCCGTGGTGGTGACGATCGACAGCCCGAGCTTCACCCTGCGCCTTTTGCGCGAGATCCGCCCGCTGGGCATCCCGCGGGTGCACTACGTGGCGCCCCAGGTCTGGGCCTGGCGCGAGGGACGGGTGCGCGATTTTCCCGGTCTGTGGGACCGGCTGCTCTGCCTGCTGCCGTTCGAGCCCGCCTTCTTCGCCCGCCATGGTCTGCCCGCGCATTTCGTCGGACACCCGGTGCTGGAAAGCGGCGCCGACCAGGGTGATGCCGCCCGCTTCCGCCAGAACCATGCGATTGCGCCGGAGGCCAGCATCCTGACCCTGATGCCGGGCAGCCGGCGCACCGAGGTCGGCCGGCTGCTGCCGGTGTTCGGCCAGACGCTGGAATTGCTGGCACGCACCCTGCCGGGCCTGGTGCCGGTGGTGCCTGCCGCGGCCGTGGTCGGCCAGACGGTGCGCCAGGCCGCCGCAGGCTGGCCGGTGCGGCCGCTGATCGTGACCGAGCTCGCCGACAAGCACGACCTGTTCGCCGCCTCGGCCGTGGCGCTGACCAAATCCGGCACCTCCACCCTGGAACTCGCCGTCGCCGGCCTGCCGATGGTGGTGACCTACCGTGTCAATCCGCTGACCGCCGCGATCGTGCGGCGGATGGTCAAGGTGCCGCACGCCTCGATCATCAATCTGCTGGCCGGGCGCGAGGCGGTGCCGGAACTGCTGCAGGAGAACTGCACGCCCGCCCGGCTGGCCGAAACCCTGGCCCATCTGCTGACCGACCCGCAGGCGGTGGCGGCGCAGCGCGCGACCTTCCGCGCGGTAACCGCGTCCCTGGCACCCGGCAATGGACCGGCGGCGACCGCCGAGGCTCCGCCAGCGCCCCGGCTGCTGCCCTCAGAGGCCGCCGCCCACGCCGTCCTGGAGCTGCTGGAGCAGGCCTGACGCCTCCATCCGGCCCCGGCTGTCGGCCATCGCCTGGCCGACCGCGAGCGCCAGCGCCAGGGCCCGCCGGCCGGCGGCGGCATCGACCAGCACCGGCGCGCCGTCCAGGATCGAGGCGATGAAGGCGGCGTGCTCGGCCTCCAGCGCGTCGTGGTCCTGCCAGCCCGCCTCCTCCATGCCGAATCCGGCCACCCCCGGCAGCGGGCTGCCGCGGCCGCGCCCGATCAGCGTCAGCTTCCGGTTGGCGAAATCGATCGCCATGTAGCCGTTCTGGGCAAAGATGCGCATCCGCCGCTCGGTGCGCAGCGAGATGCGGCTGGCGGTCACCGTCGCGACACAGCCATTGGCGAAGCGCACCCTGGCATTGGCGATGTCCTCGGTGGCCGAGGACACCGCCGCGCCCACCGCATCGACGCTCTCCACCGGGGCATCGACCAGCGACAGGATCAGGTCGAGATCGTGGATCATCAGGTCCAGGATCACCGACACGTCGGTGCCGCGCGGCTTGTAGGGGGCGATGCGCGTCGCCTCGATATAGAGCGGCGCGGCCAGCCGGCCGGACAGCGCGCCATGGGCGGCCGAGAACCGCTCGAGATGGCCGACCTGCAGCACCAGCCGCCCGGCCTGCGCCAGCGCGGCCAGCCGGTCGGCCTGATCGAGGCTGGCGGCGATCGGCTTTTCCACCAGCACGTGCCGTCCCGCGCGCAGCGCCGCCTCGGCCAGGGCGAAATGCGCCTCGGCCGGAGCGGCGACGATCAGCGCATCGCAGGCCGCGAGCAGCGCCGGGAACTCCATCGGGGGGGCGCCGGCCTCCCAGCCGACGGCGCGCGCCCGCTCGGCATCGGGGTCATGGATGCCGGCCAGGCTGGCGCGAGCGGAGGCGGCGACCTTCAGGGCATGATAGCGGCCGAAATGGCCGGCACCGGCGATGCCGATACGCAGGCGGGCTGGGGTCATGGCAGAGGTTCCGACGGTGATGGCGGATGATCTGGTCCTGGTGGCGCTCCGGCCGCGCCTTCTCGCCGGGCGGGTGCGGCGGCGCATTCAGACCACCGGGATCCGGAGGAGTCAAAGCACCTGCGATGGCGAGGCCTCCTCCCCCGACCCCCGGCACCAGACCCATCGGCGCCAAACCCCGTGGCCGGACATGCCGATCGCCGGGCGCCCTCCCCGCTCCCCCGGCCGGGTCAGGCGGTCTGGGGGTCTGCCCGCGCCAGCAGGCCCATCGTCTCGGCCTCGCGCAGCAGGATCGCCGCCACCTCCGCCGGGCGTTCCTCATGGGCGAGATGGCCCAGCCCGGGCAGCGTGATCACTGGCGCGCCATCCAGCAGCGCCCGCCCCCGCGCCGCCTCGGCGGGGGGGATGGTGCGGTAGTTGGCGCCGACGA
>DAICZL010000746.1 GCA_027311165.1 bacterium | reverse complement strand
GAATTCGCCCATCCGGAGCGCCTGGTGGCGCCGGAAGCGGCCGCCGCGGCAGCCTCCTCGGTGGGCACGCTGGTGCGCACCCTGGCTGCGGGCCGGACGACGCAGGTGCATCGCGGCGGCCCCACGATCGAGGACATCGTGCGCGAGGAAATGCGCCCGCTGCTCAAGCAATGGCTGGATACCTATCTGCCGCCGCTGGTGGAACGGCTGGTGCGCACCGAAATCGAACGGGTGGTCAGTCGCGAACTGCCCTGAGCCGGGAACCGCCCCGCGCCGGGAATTTCTGAGCCGCGAACCGCCCCGCGCCGCGCACCGCCCCGAGCCGGGAATTTCCGGGCCGGGCACGAGCCGGGGTAAGGCAAGGCGAGCGCCACGGCGCCCCGGGACCAGCCAGGGACGGGCGGTGCCCGGACCTGGCACGCCAGTGGGGCAGCCACCCTCCAGCGGATGGCGTCAGGGCCCGGCGGGTCTGCGCCGGGCCCTGGTCTTTGGCCTTCGCACCGGCCGGCAAGCCGCGCTATGAACCGGCCATGACCCTGGACAAGACCTTCGCCCCCGCCGAGGCCGAACCGCGCCTCTATGCCGGCTGGGAAGACGCCGGCGCCTTCGCCGCCGATCCTGCCGCCACCGCGCCGCCCTTCACGGTGATGATCCCCCCGCCCAACGTCACCGGCAGCCTGCACATGGGCCACGCGCTGACCTTCACCCTGCAGGACACGCTGATCCGGTTCCGCCGCATGCAGGGGCACGACACGCTCTGGCAGCCGGGCACCGATCATGCCGGCATCGCCACCCAGATGGTGGTGGAACGCCTGCTCGCCGAGGCCGGCACCACCCGCCAGGCGCTGGGGCGAGAGGCCTTCCTGGACCGCGTCTGGGCCTGGAAGGCGGACTCCGGCGGGGCCATCACCCGCCAGCTGCGCCGCCTCGGCGCCTCGCTCGACTGGCCACGCGAACGCTTCACCATGGATCCCGGCCTGTCGGACGCGGTGCGCCGGGTGTTCGTCACCCTCCATCGCCAGGGGCTGATCTACCGCGACCGGCGGCTGGTGAACTGGGATCCGAAATTCCGCTCGGCGATCTCCGACCTCGAGGTCGAGAGCCGCGAGATCGGCGGCAGCCTGTGGCATATCCGTTATCCCTTGGCGGACAGCCCGGACCGAACGATCACCGTCGCGACCACCAGGCCGGAGACCATGCTGGGCGATACCGCGGTGGCCGTGCACCCGGAGGACCCGCGCTACAAGGAGCTGATCGGGCGGCAGGTGATCCTGCCGCTGACCGGGCGGCGCATCCCCATCATCGCCGATGCCTATTCGGACCCGGAAAAGGGCACCGGCGCGGTCAAGATCACCCCGGCGCATGATTTCAACGATTTCGCCGTGGGTCAGCGCCACGCTTTGCCGATGCCCTCGGTGCTGGACCGCGAGGCGCGGATCAGCCTGGCCGAGATCGGCCCCGACCTCGCCGCCCTGCCCGATCCCGGCTTCCTGCGCGGCCTCGAGGGGCAGGACCGTTTCGCCGCGCGGGCGGCGATCGTCGCCGAGCTGGAGCGGCTGGAGCTGCTGGAACGGATCGAGCCGCACACCCACCAGGTGCCCCATGGCGACCGCTCCGGCGTGCCGATCGAGCCGCTGCTGACGGTGCAGTGGTTCTGCAATGCCGCCGAACTCGCCCGCCCGGCGATCGCGGCGGTGGAGCGCGGCGAGATCCGCTTCGTGCCGAAGCAATGGGAGAACACGTATTTCGCCTGGATGCGCGAGATCGAGCCCTGGTGCATCAGCCGCCAGCTCTGGTGGGGCCACCGCATCCCCGCCTGGTACGGGCCCGACGGCGCCGTGTTCGTCGCCGAAACCGAGGCCGAGGCGATGCGGCTCGCGGCCGCGCAGTACGGCCGGGAGACCGCGCTGACCCAGGACGAGGACGTGCTGGACACCTGGTTCAGCTCCGGCCTGTGGCCGTTCTCCACCCTGGGCTGGCCGGCACAGACCGCCGAGCTGGCGCGCTACTACCCGACCGACGTGCTGGTGACCGGCTTCGACATCATCTTCTTCTGGGTCGCCAGGATGATCATGGCGGGCCTGCATTTCATGGGCGAGGTGCCGTTCCGCACCGTCTATATCCATGGCCTGGTGCGCGACGAGGGCGGCCAGAAGATGAGCAAGTCCAAGGGCAACGTGATCGATCCGCTGGATCTGATCGAGCGCTTCGGGGCGGATGCGCTGCGCTTTTCGATCTGCGCCCTGACCGGGCCGGGGCGCGATGTGAAGCTGGGCGCGGCGCGGGTGGAAAGCCAGCGCAGCTTCGTCACCAAGCTGTGGAACGCCGCGCGCTTCTGCGAGATGAACGCGATCGTTCCGGTTCCCGGCTTCGACCCTGGCGCGGTGCGCGCGCCGCTGTGCCGCTGGCTGCTGGACGCGGCCAACCAGACCATCGCCGAGGCGACCGCGGCGCTGGAGGCGTTCCGCTTCAACGACTACGCCGCGTCCTGCTACCGCTTCACTTGGAACCTGTTCTGCGACTGGTTCCTGGAATTCGCCAAGCCGGTGCTGGCCCAGGGCGAGAGCGACGAAGCCGCCGAACTGCGCGCCACCGGCGCCAATGTACTGGGGGTGATCCTGCGCCTGCTGCACCCGGTGATGCCCTTCGTGACCGAGGAGATCTGGGACCGCTTCGGCTACGGCGCGCCGTTCAGCCTGATCCGCGCGCCCTGGCCGCAGCCGCAGGCGGTGGCGGCGTCGGAGGAGGCGCGGGCGGAGCTCGGCTGGGTGGTGCGGCTGATCGGCGAGGTGCGCACCGTGCGTGCCGAGATGGGCGTGCCGCCATCGGTGCAGACGCCGATCCTGCTGCGCGACGCCGCCCCCGAGACCCTCGCCCGCGCCGGCCGCTGGATCGAGCCGATCCGCCGCCTGGCCCGGGCCACAGGGATCGCGGCGCTGGAAGGCGGGCTGCCCCAGGGCGCGGTGCAGGCGGTGCTGGACGAGGCGACCATCGTGCTGCCGCTGGCCGCGGTCATCGATCTTGCCGCCGAACGCGCCCGGCTGGCCCGCGACCGCGACAAGGCGGCGGCGGAGGCGGGGAAGATCGCCCGCAAGCTCGGCAATGCCGATTTCGTGGCGCGCGCGCCCGAGGAGATCGTGCAGGAAAACCGCGAGCGGCTGGAGGCGGCAGAGGGCGAGGTCGCGCGGCTGGAGGCGGCGCTGCGCAGGATCGGCTGAGCGCGGCTCGGGTCTGTACCGGAATAGCGCTCCACCGCTCGGACCCGATCTCCCGCGCCCATAGCGGGGACCCCCCAGGGAATGCCGGGTCCAGGGACCGCTGGTCCCCGGCGGGTCCCAATGGACCATGAGGGCAGAGCCCTCGCCTTGCCTGATCCTAAGGCCGATGGGGCAGAGCCCTCGCCGTGCCTGATCCCGGTGCCGATGGGGCAGCACCTGCCCAGGATGGCGGCAGACCCTCCCCGCCCTGCCCCGCACGGGCGGGAAGTGCCCTGGCACGGCGGTTGCTATCCCCTGGGATCAACCGGGTGGGGCAATGGCAGACAGGGTCGAGATCGATCTGAACGGCAAGCGGCGTCTGGCGCTGGATGGGGTGCACCAGGCGGTGGTCGCGGCCCGGACCGGCTGGGCGATGGTGTTGCGGGCGGGACAATTCCTGCGCATCACCGATCCCTGCGGCAAGCAGGCCGGGGATTTCTGGGCCTTCAACGCCGCCGATCCGGACGAGCATCTTTCCGCCATGCACACCCGCGTCTGGGTGAACCGGCTGTGTCCGCGCCCCGGCGAAAGCTTCCACAGCAGCCATCGCCGGCCGATCCTGCAGCTCGTCGCCGACACTTGCGGTGTGCATGATCTGCTGACCGCGGCCTGCGACAGCCATCGCTACCGGCTGTACGGCGTGCAGGGCGAGCATCCGAGCTGCGTCGGCAATCTGCGCCAGGCGGTGGCGCCGCTGATCCCCGGCAGGCTGTTCGTGCCCCAGCCGGTCAATCTGTTCATGAACGTACAGGTCTTCCCCGACGGCCGGGTCGAGACCGGCGAGAACCCGTCCCGGCCGGGCGATCATGTGATCCTGAAAGCCTGGATCGACTGCATCGTGGCGCTGTCGGCCTGTCCGCAGGAATTCAACCCGGTGGCCGGCTGGTACCCGTCCGACCTGCTGGTGGACGTGCTGGAGCCGGCGCGATGAGCGGCACCGAGATCCTGGTGCCCGGCGGCTTCGGCCGGTCCTTCACCGCGGCGGAGGGCGGGCTGATCACGATCATCGACCTGCATGGCAGCCAGGCCGGGGATTTCGTGGCGCTGGCCGCGGCCGATCCCGCCGCCAGCCTGTCCGGCGTGCAGACCCGCAGGCTTCTGCGCGCGCTGACCTTCGGCGCCGGCGCGCTGCTGTATGCCAGCAGCGGGCGGGCGATGTTCCGCGTCGTGGAGGACAGCATCGGGGTGCACGACTTCAGCGTGCCGGCCTGCGACGCCAGCCGCTACGAGGTGGATTTCGGCATCATCGGCCATCGCAACTGCCTCGACAATCTGGCCGCCGCGCTGGCCCGCTTCGGCCTGTCCGCCGCCGATGTGCCCGAGCCGTTCAACCTGTTCCAGAACAGCCCGGCGCTGGAGGGCGGCCGCACCGGCGTGGTCGACTCCGCCAGCCGGCCGGGCGAGCGCATCGTGCTGCAGCCGCTCTGCGACGTGATCTGCGCGCTCTCGCCCTGTCCGCAGGACATCATCCCGGCCAACGGATTATGCCCGACGGACATGCTGGTCCGCATCGGGCCGGGCTAGCCGCGCATGCTGCTGCTCACCCGCGCGACGCTCGCCGAACCCGAAGAACACCGGCTGGAGGTGGCGGGCGGCGCGATCGCCACCGTCGCGGTCGCGGCCGGGCAGCTGCTGGCGATCACCGATCTCGAAGGCGGCCAGCCGGCGGCGCTGTTCGCGGCGGCGCTGGACGATCCCGGCCATATCCTCTCGCCCCACCATACCCGCGTGTTCAGCAACAGTTTCGTGCTGCGCCTGGGCATGCGGCTGATGTCCAACCGCCGCCGCCCGGTCATGGTGCTCAGCCGCGACAGTGTCGGCCGCCACGATCTGCTGATGCCGGTGACCGAGGCCGCCGACGCGACCGATGTGGCAGAGACCACCGCGCGGTTCCGCGGCCGCCTGGCCAGCGCCTTCGCCGCCCGGCGGCTGGACCTGCCGCGCCTGCCCGATCCGGTCAATCTGTTCCTCGATGTCGCGGTGCTCGCGGATGGCCGGCTGGAGCCGCGCGGCGCCTCCGCCCCCGCCGGCGGGGCGGTGCTGCTGCGGGTGCTGATGGACCTGATCGTCGCCATCGCCGCGCCGCTGCCCGACCACGCGCTGTGGCGCCGGGCCGGCGGCCCCGGCCGCCTCGCCGTGCATGTCCGCAACCATCCCTAGGCAAGAGACCGCCCGGCTGCGGGCGCATCCCATCCGACCGCAACAGGAGAACCCGATGACACGCTCCAAGCTGCCGCGTTCCAGCCTGCCGATCGCCCTGCCTGCCCTGCTCGGCTGCGTCTTCGCCGCATTGTGCGCGAGCCTGCCCGGGACCGCGCGCGCCGACACGCTGGACGAGATCAAGAAGCGCGGCGAGATGATCGTGGGCATGGAAGTCGCCTACGTGCCCTACGAGTTCTTCAAGGATGGCCAGATCGTCGGCTATGACTGCGACATCGCCAGGATCTTCGCCGACAAGCTCGGGGTGAAAGTGAAATTCGTCGATACCGAATGGAACGGCATCATCGCCTCGCTGCTCACCAAGAAGTTCGACACCATCCTGTCGGGCATGACCATCACCGCCGAACGGGCGAAGAAGATCAACTTCTCGATGCCCTATGCGGATGCCAGCAATGTCGTGCTGATCCGCCAGGACGAGACCGCCATCGCCTCGGCCGATGATCTCGCCGGCAAGCGGGTCGGCGCGCAGCTCGGCAGCGCCGGGGCCAATCTGATCAAGGAGCTGCAGGCCAGGCTCACCGCCGCGGGCAAGCCGGGCTTCACCGATGTCAAGCTGTACGAGCACTACCCGGAAGCCTATGCCGATCTGCTGAACAAGCGGCTCGACGGGGTGATCAATTCACTGTCGACGCTGATGGTGGTGATGAAGGACCAGCCCGGCGCGTTCAAGACGGTGGGCGGCATCCAGTCGATCAAGGCCTATTTCGGCGAGGCCTTCCGCAAGGACGACGAAACGTTCCTGAAATTCGCCAACGAGCAGTTCGCCGCGCTGAAGGCGAGCGGGGAACTCGCCAGGCTGCAGATGAAATGGTTCGGCGCGACCATGGAAACGCCCAACG
>DAICZL010000742.1 GCA_027311165.1 bacterium | reverse complement strand
AACGTCAGGTTCGCGCCCTCCGGGCGGGCGAAGAAATCCGGGTGGTCGTCGAACTCGGTGACGATCAGCCAGTCCTGGGCGAGCAGCGCGCGGATCGCGCCCAGCCCCTCCTCGCCCACCAGGATCGGCCGGTGCAGCACGAAGATCTTCGCCGTATCGGGGGCGGTGGCCGGCACCTGCCCGGTGGTGGAGACATGCACCGTCACCGCGGGATCGGTCGCCAGTGCGCGCAGCGGGTCGAGGATGCGCACATGGCTGACCCCGCCGACATGCTCCATCATGGTCGCCGCCACGGTCAGCTTCGCCACCTCTGTCCGGCGCAGCCGCCACAGATACTGCAGCGGCTGGGCGCGCCGCAGATAGGCCTGCGGATCGATGCCGAGCGCGGCGAGGGCCGGGGTGATCGCGGCGGTGAAGCCCTGCGCGCGTTCGGCATCGAACACCCTGGGCGTCACGTCGCAGACCACGAGCCCGATCGCCTCGAGCGCGCGGCGCATCTGCTCGCGCCCGTACCAGCGCAGATGGGTGCGGTCGAACAGCCCCATCTCCTCGTAGTCCCAGGTGCCGGCGAGCAGCCGCGCGGCGAAGCTCCAATGCTCCAGGTTGGGAAACGAGATCAGGATCACCCCGTCCTCGGACAGCGCCTCGGCATGGCGGCGCAGCACCGCCCAGGGGTCGCGCAGATGCTCCAGCACATCGCCATAGATCAGGCAGTCGATGCCCTCGGGCGTGGCGAAGGGCAGCGTCTCGCGCTCGACATCCACCGCCGCGACCTCGTCGAGCCGGCGCGCGGCGATCGCGGCCGCCGCCGCATCGGCCTCGATGCCGAGGATCCGCGCGCCCGGGTTCAGCCGGCGATAGGCCGCCCCCAGCGCGCCGCTGCCGCAGCCGACATCGAGCACCACCCGCGCGGCGAGGGGAATACGCTCGAGCAGCGCAGGATTGGGAACATCCGGATAGGGCGTCATCGACGGGTCGGCTCCGCAGGAGGTAGGGAGGGGGGCGGCGCAGCCTCGCCGCTGTCGGGGCGGGGAACCCGCCGCCGGCCTGGCGCACGCCCCGCCCGGACGGGCGACACGCCCCGTTGCTACGCGCTCCGCCCCGCGCGCGCAAGACGCGGTGGGGGCGGGGGACGTGCCGTGCGCACTGCATCGCCGAGCCCGGCGAACCAGCTTTCGGTGAACAGCACGTGCAGCCGCAGCTTCGAGGCCGGCAGCCGCCGGGCCGCGAGCGCGGCCAGGCGCCAGACCGCGCGGCGCAGCAGCAGGCCGGCCGGCAGACCGCCGGGCAGCACCCGCCCCCGCGCGCAGCGCGGCAGACCGGTCCGGGCGGCGCCGAGGCCGCTGCGATAGGCCCGCCCGAGCATCCAGCGCTCCTCCAGCTGTTCGGGCCGGATGATGTGGCGCACCCGCGCCTCGGCCGTGAACCAGCCGCGATGGCCGAGCGCCTGCAGCCGGCGGGTGAATTCCCACTCGCTGCCCATCGGATAGGACGCATTCGTCGCATCCGGCCCGATCGTCTCGTCGAAGCGCAACCCGGACTCGAAAACCTGCCGGCGGATCGCCATGTTCGGGCCGAACAGCGACTGATGATCGCACGGTCCGCTGGCGCGGCTGAGCAGCGCATAGAGGATCGCCAGGCGCGCTGCCCGGTCGGTCAGCCAGGGCGGGGGCGGCCCCGGCCAGTCGGGCAGCACCGTCCCCCCCAGCATCGTGGCCTCGGGATGCGCATCCGCCGCCTCGCGCAGCCGCACCAGCCAGTCCGGTTCGGGCAGCACATCATCATCGGTCGCCACCACCAGATCGCCCTCGCAGGCAGTGATGGCGCGGTTCAGCGCCCGGTTCTTGCCCGGACGGGGCTCGCGGAGCACGCAGAGCGGCAGGCGCGGGGCGAAACCGTCGAGGACCGCCCTGGTGTCGTCGCGGCTGCCATTGTCCACCACCACCAGCTTCCAGCCGCCCCGCGGACACAGCAGCCTGGCGAACGCAGCGAGCACCCGCGGCAGGGTCGCCGCCCGGTCCCTGGTGGCAAAGACGACGGTCAGCACCGCGGCGCGGCTCCGATTTCGGGCATTTCCCTTGATACGCGAAATCCGTGCCGGAAAACAACCAAAGGCGATCCGGGTCAGGCCAGCCGCCTCGGCGGGATGGCGGGGTCCCGGTCCCGGGAACCGGGCCCCGGGAACCCGGGCCAGGGGATCGGGGCCAGGG
>DAICZL010000740.1 GCA_027311165.1 bacterium | reverse complement strand
GCCAAGCCGGGCCGTGCCGGCGGCGGGCGCGACCGGGGGGGGCCGCGCGAGCGTGACGAGGTGGCGGAGCAGGCGCAAGCCGGGCAATAGGCGATGGGCCAGGCGCGGCAGCCCGCCTCGACAGGGGCGGCAGCGCCTGGGCATCGCTTCCCCCCTCCTCTGGCCTGGAGGGGGCGGCTGCGTCACAGCTGGTCAGCGGGCGGATCGGCCGGCCCGACCAAATGGCTGGTGTAACGGAAGCCTGGCGTGACGGAGAGGCCGCGAGATGGCGGTCGGTCGGGGAGCGTAGCGGCGGTTGCGCGACATGCTTGGTGGCAGCGCCGCGCAGGCGAGGCGGCGTCCGGGCGGGTCCCGTCGCCGCCGGGATGACGCCTGGAGCTGGCGAAGGGTGGTACGGCAAGGCCCAAGCTGCCTTCTGGCGGCTGGGAGGATGGTATCGTGTCGGCGAAGGCCGCGCGCATCGAGGGTGGGCCGATGAAGGCGATCAACGCGATCCGGATGGGCGGGGTAGAGGTGTTGCCGCTGGTTGAGGGCGGCAAAGGCGTCGCCATCTCCAACGGCTGGTCGGCCGGCAACTGGGCCGGCGCCGGGGGGGTCGGCACGTTCAGTGCGGTCAATGCCGACAGCTATGACGCCGATGGCCGGCCGGTGCCGCAGCATTATGACGGGCGCACCCGGCGCGAGCGCCACGAGGAACTGGTGGCCTATGCGGTGCGCGGGGGCATCGCCCAGGCCCGCCGCGCCTATGAACTCGCCGGCGGGCTGGGGCGGATCCATGCCAATATCCTGTGGGAGATGGGCGGGGCGGAGCGGGTGATCACCGAGGTGCTGGAAGGCGCCAAGGGCCTGATTCACGGTCTGACCTGCGGCGCCGGCATGCCCTACCGTCTGTCCGACATCGCTGCCCGGTTCGGGGTATACTACTATCCCATCGTCTCCTCGGCCCGCGCGTTCAACGCGTTATGGAGGCGGGCCTATTCCAAGGCCGCCACGCTGCTGGGTGGGGTGGTCTATGAGGATCCCTGGCTGGCCGGGGGGCATAATGGCTTGTCCAATGGCGAGGATCCGGAAAAGCCCGAGGACCCGTACCCCCGGGTGCTGGCGCTGCGTCAGCTGATGCGCGGCTTCGGCTTGGCCGAGACGCCGATCATCATGGCCGGCGGCGTGTGGTGGCTCGAGGAATGGCGGGACTGGATCGATAATCCTGAACTCGGGCCGATCGCCTTCCAGTTCGGCACCCGCCCGCTGCTGACCCAGGAAAGCCCGATCGGCGAGGCCTGGAAGCAGCGCCTGCTGCAGTTGAAGGAAGGCGATATCTTCCTCAATCGCTTCAGCCCCACCGGCTTCTATTCCAGCGCGGTGAACAATGATTTCATGCAGGAACTGCGTGGCCGATCCGACCGCCAGGTGGCCTATGTGACCGAGCCGGTGGGCGAGCATGTGGCTGAATACGGCGTGGGGCCGCGCCGGCGGCTGGTCTATCTGACGCCCCCCGACCTCGCCCATGTGCGCGGCTGGGAGCAGGCGGGCTTTACCGAGGCGTTGCGCACCCCCGATCACACGCTGATTTTCGTCGATCGGGCCAAGGCAGCTGAAATCCTCGCCGACCAGGTGGCCTGCATGGGCTGCCTGAGCACCTGCCGCTTCTCCAACTGGAGCCAGGAGGAGCCGGAGTTCAGCACCGGCAAGAAGGCCGATCCGCGCAGCTTCTGCATTCAGAAGACTTTACAGGATATCGCACATCGCAGCGACCATGCCGATGCGATTGCCAATAATCTGATGTTCAGCGGCCATAACGGCTACCGTTTTGCGACCGACCCGTTCTACTCGAACGGGTTCATCCCCACGGTGAAGCAGCTTGTGGAGCGGATTCTAACCGGCCGGTAGTCCCGGTTATTTGGTGCAGTCGGTCAGCTTCTTCTCTTCGACCGAAAATACCTTCCCTGGCTTGACCTCGATGTTGCGCGCCATGCAGGTGCGGCCGTTCACATCGGTGAGCTTGACATCGTATCTGCCGGCCGCGACGCCGGTGATCTTCAGACGCTCGTCGTGATCGACAGATTTGTCGGGATCATTCAGGCACTGGTTCGGACCGAACTCGGTGGTGCCAGCTGGTGCCAGCTGAACCGAGTTGAGCGTGGCGACAGTCAGGTTCCACAACCTGGTGTCCGCCGCCTGTGCCGCGGTTCCCAGCACGAGCATTCCCCCTGCTGTCAGCATCGACAGCCATACCGTCCGCCGCATCGTCTCGCTCCCCCGGGTCTTTTCGATCGGGAGATTGAACCAGGGTTGGCAGTCTCGCTCAAGCCGGCCTGGCCGCAGCGCCGCGGTTGGCCCGACGGGACGTCACGGCGGCGCCTGCAATCGCCGACCGGGGGATGGATCGCGGCCGGCATTCGCGTGTAGATCCGGGCTGATGCCTGGGCAGGATCAAATCATGCGTGTGACTTTGGCGGCGCTGGCCGTCTTGCTGCCGATACCGGCGGTTGCGGCGCAGCCCCTGTCCTGTCCAGAGATCTCCCAGCGCCTGACCAGCCTCGGCGGCCAGGCGACCACGGTGGAGGCTACCCTGCTGCTGTTTGCCGCGAGCGATGGCGGATGCGTCGAGCTGCTGGCGACGCTGCTGGCGGGGGGTGGGTCGCTGACGGCGCGGGATCGGTCGGGTGCGACGGCACTGGCCCATGCCGCACGGTCCGGCCAGACCGCGGCGGTGGCACGGCTGCTCGACCTGGGCGCGGCGATCGATGAACGGGATCTGGCCGGATCGACTCCTCTGTTTCTCGCCGCGGAGCGCGGGCACAGCGCGACGGTGGCGCTGTTGCTCGGCCGCGGCGCCGATCTGGCGATACCGGGCCGAACCGGTGTGACGCCGCTTGCCGCCGCGGTCTTTGCCGGCGATCTGGCCAGTGTCGATCTTCTGCTGCGGCGCGGCGCCGATCCGGGCGTGGTGGACGAGACGGGCAAGACCGCGATCGAGTATGCCGCCGCCAATGCGAATGTGGCGGCGCTGGCCCGGTTGCTGGATGCCGGCGTGGATGTGAATGCCCGCTACGCCCATGATCTGACCGCGCTGATCTGGGCTGCCGGGCACGCCGATGCGGCGAGCGGGGATGCGGGACAGCAGGCGGTGACGTTGCTGCTCGATCGGGGCGCGCATATCGATGATGCCGACGACCGCGGCCGCACCGCGCTGATGGTCGCCGCGCAGCGTGGACACAAGGCGATCGTGGCTCTGCTGGTGCGCCGGGGCGCGGATGCCGCGAAGCGCGACAGAGACGGTCACACCGCCGCGGATCTGGGCGGGTCGGCGAGGGAGTGAGCCCGCCGGGAGGCGAGGCCAGGCGGTGCCCAGACCTCGCCAGTCCCGATATGCCGCGACCTAAAGCCCGGCCAGATAGGTCGCTAACGCATCGATATCAGAATCGGAATAGGTCTTCAGCAGCGCCACCATCCAGCCATTGTTGGTCCGTTCGCCGGACCGGAACGCGGCCATCGTCTTGCGCAGATAATCGTGGCTTTGCCCGGCCAGGCGGGGGTTGGTGCTGTCGCCGTGATAGGCATCGATATGGCAGCCCGGGCAGCCGGCGGATCCGGCCACCGTTTCCGCCTGGCGGGCGTCGGCTTCCCTGGCGCGGGGCTGTTGCAGATCGGGCCAGGGTTTTTCCGAGAACCAGCCGGCCAGCGCCATCATCTCGGTCCGATCCATATCCGCGACCACCGCAGCCATCTGCTCGTTGCTGCGGGCGCCGCGCTTGAAGTCCCGCAGCTGCAGATACAGGTAGCCCTGTCGCTGGCCCCAGATCACCGGGATGGAACTGTCCACCGGCACGCCGTTCTCGCCGTGGCAGGCGGCGCAGACGGCGGCCCTGGCGGCGATGTCATCCTCGGCATGGCCGACAACAGGGCTCATCAGGCAGACCAGCAGGGCGAGCAGATGGTAAGGGCGGGCGGATGATCGGATCATCGTCATATGCTCGGGGTTGCGCCCTTGCTGAAGCGCGAGGGCGGGAGAAGCGGGGAGACAATAGGAACGGAAACAGGCAGGTGACGGGGCCGATGAGCGGCCTCGTCACCTGGCCGTTCGGGGCCGATCAGTCGAGAGTGAAAGCGATGATGGCGTTGCCCCGCTTATAGTCCAGCTGGGTATTGCCGCCGGCGCCGACCACGATGAACTGCTTTCCTTCGACAGTATAGGACGAGGGCGGCGCATTCACCCCCGCCCCGGCCTGGAAGTTCCACAGCACCGAACCGGTTTCGGCATCATAGGCTTTGAACTGGCCGTTGCCTTCGCCGGTAAACACCAGGCCGCCCGCAGTCGCCAGAACCCCGCCGATCATCGGCTGCGGGGTCTTGACCTGCCAGCGGATCTTGCCGGTGTTGTAGTCCACCGCGGTGACATTGCCCCATTGCTCTTCGGTGGGGATCACCTTGAACGCCCCGCCCAGCCACAGCTTGCCACCAGGATAGGCGCTGGCATCGACATGGTAGGTCATCGGCTGGTGCAGGTTGATCGCGTAGGACAGGCCGAGCACCGGGTTGACCGCCATCGGCGACCATTCCACGCCGCCATTGGCACCAGGCAGCATGCGGGCGCCATCCTTGGTCGGCAGCACCCACATGTTCTCCTGCGGCACCATCGCCTCGGAGTAGCGGATCAGGCTGCAATCATCGCGCTTGTTGACATAGACATGCCCGGTCTTGCCGGCCTGCAGAACCGCCGGGACCACCTTGCCGCTCTTGTCCAGCGCATCGACCAGCACGGTGGGGCTGACCGCGTCCAGATCCCAGACGTCGTGGGCGATATATTGGAAGTGGCAGACATACTTGCCGGTATCCAGATCGATCGCGACCAGCGAATCCGTGTACAGATTGTCGCCCGGTCGGGCCGCGCCATCGAGATCCGGCGAGGGATTGCCCACCGCGATGAAGGCGCGATTGAGCGCGAGATCGATCGACGGGTTCTGCCACACGCCACCGCCCAGCGTCTTGTAGGGATCGCCGTTCTTGGCCAGCGCCGCCTTCTCGGCGGCGATGTCGCGGTGCATGTCGCGTCCGGTCGCATCCGCCGTGGCCCACACCCCGACCGAATTCTCCGGAATGGTGTTGAAGGTCCAGAGCAGTTTGCCGGTCTTGGCATCGAACGCCTTGAGGAAACCGCGGATGCCGTATTCCCCGCCATTGGTGCCCAGCAACACCTTGCCGTTCACCACCGTGGGCGCCATTGTCTCGCTGTAGCCGGCCTCGGGATCGGCGACCTCAGTCTCCCACAATTTCTTGCCGGTCTTGGCGTCGAGCGCGAGCAGCTTGGAATCGAGCGTCGCCATGAACACCATATCGCCGGCCACTGCGACACCGCGATTGTTGGGGCCGCAGCAATAGGTGGTGAGCGGACCCATCTTGTGTTTGTAGTGCCAGATCTCCTCGCCCGTGCGCGCGTCGAGCGCATAGGCGTGGTCGAAAGCGGTAGTAACGAACATCACGCCGTTGACAACGATCGGCGTCGTCTCCAGGGATTCCTTCACGTCGGTCTGGAAGATCCAGGCAGGGTGCAGGCCGGCGACGTTCGAGACATTGATCTGACGGTTTGGATAGAACCGCTTCTGCGTGTAATCGCCGTTGGTATGCAGAAAATTATTGCCATCTGTTGCGGCCCGGCTCAGCAGGTCCTGCGTGACCGTTGACATATCACCGAACTTCGTCGCATTGCGGATTTCCTGCGACCGGGCGGCGGTGTATCCTACACTCGCCATGGCAAGCGCTGCCGTGCCCAGCAAAGCTCCGCGCAGCGTGATGCCGCTCATTGAAGCTCGAGCCATCGTTTCCCTCCGAAATCCCGGCTCGGCGGACTGGCACATGCCAAGCGCCCGGCGACCGGGTGGGCAAAACCTGATGTTGGGGGGTTTTGCTGTCAAGTCAAAAAAGCAAGAAATTTCCCAAGAGGAAATTTTATGCAGCGTTCTTGTTTGACGATGCTGAAACTGGCGCGGGCATTTTAGATCGCGGAAACGTTTTGTTAAAGCTGCATCCTTCGGCAGCTTCGGGCAACACGCGCTCCGTCTGCGAACGGTTCCTTAGCGATTGTCTTATAGCGTCCTCCCGCTTCGTTCACGGGCCTCCCACGGTGGCCGGAAAATTCACGGGGGTTGCGGCATATCATGATCTCTCGACTCGGATCGGCGATCCGGCGGATCGGTATCATTCCCCAGATCATCCTGGCATCGGTGCTGGCGATCTTCGTCTCGGTCCTGGTGGTTCAGTTCTGGACCCTGCATGTGGTCACCCAGGCTGAATTGCGATCGGCGCAGTCCAGCCTCGATGTCAATCTCAAGCTCCTCAAGGACGAGATGCGGCGCCGCGGCGCGGACTGGCGCCTTGCGGAAGGAGGCGGTCTGACGATCGATGGCAAGCCAGCCGAAGGGCTCGACCAGATCGTGGACGAGGTGAGCCGTATCACCGGCGGCGTCGCGACCCTGTTCGCCGGAGACACCCGCATCGCCACCACCGTCCGGCAACCCGATGGCACGCGCGCGATCGGCACCAAGCTCGCCGAAGGTCCGGCGCGGGACACCGTGATCGGTCTGGACCAGGTCTATCGCGGCATGGCGAATATTCTCGGCGTCCCGCATCTGACCGTTTATGAGCCCCTGCACGATGCCGCCGGACGCCAGATCGGGCTGATGTTCGTAGGCGTGCCGTTCGAGGAGGCCGAGGCGCTGATCGCGCGGATCGTCCGGCAAAGCGTGCTTGCCGGCACGATCGTGATCCTGATCGTGGCCCTTGGCGGCTGGCTGTTCCTGCGGGCGGCGCTGCGGCCGCTGCAAACGCTGGAGTCCGCGGTCAATGTGATCTCGGATGGCAATCTGGAGATACTGGTTCCCTGTCTCGACCGCACCGACCAGCTCGGCGGGATCGGCCGGGCGGTGGACGGGCTGCGGGTAAAGGCCCAGCGCGCTCGCGCGCTGGAGCAGAAGATGGCCGCCGACCAGGCCGCCAAGATGAAGCGGCAGGTCGCGATGGATCGGCTGACGCAAGAGTTCGGCACGTCCGTCTCGGGGGTGCTGGGCACCCTCGGCCAATCGGCGAACGAGGCGCGTGAGGCCGCGAGCGAGATGGCGCAGGCCGCCGAACGCACTCATGGCGACATGGTGACCACGGTTTCGGACGCCGATCTGTCGTCGCAGAATCTGTCGACCGTCAGCGCCGCGGCCGAGGAGCTCACCGCCAGTGTCGGGGAAATCTCGCGCCAGGTCGGAGAGGCGGCGCTCGCGGCGCGTGAGGCGGTGCAGCAGGCGGAAGCCACGGACACGACGGTGCGAAGCCTGAGCCAGGCTGCCAGCCAGATCGGTGAAGTGGTCAGCCTGATCAACACCATCGCCGGGCAGACCAATCTGCTGGCACTGAATGCCACGATCGAAGCGGCACGGGCCGGCGATGCCGGCAAGGGCTTCGCAGTCGTCGCCAGTGAGGTCAAGCAGCTCGCCAATCAGACTGCGCAGGCCACTCGTCAGATCGGTGCGCAGGTGACCGCCATCCAGACCGCAACCGCTGAAGCCGCCGATGCGGTGCGCGGGGTGACCGATGCCATCGGACGGGTGGGAGAGGTCGCGACCGCAATCGCCGCGGCGGTGGAGCAGCAGGGTGCCGCCACGCGTGAGATCGCCGCCCAGGTGCAGAGCGTGGCGCACAACACCGCCCAGTCCACCCAGGCGATGCGCGATGTGGCGACCGCTGCGAAGCGGTCCGGCGCCATCAGTCAGGCGGTGCTGGCTTCTGCCGATCAGGTGGGTGAGGTCTCCGGTACATTGCGCGAGGAGGTGGATCATTTCCTGACCGCGATGCGCGACACCGAACGGACCGGTGACCGGCGGCAATACGAGCGGATTTCCGGCAATGGGCACGTGGCGCGCGTGAATTGCGCAAAACTGGGCACGGCGTCGGCGCCGATCATCGATATCTCGCTCGGAGGCGCGCAGCTGTCTTGCGGCTGGCTCTGCGAGCTCGGCAGACTGATCACGCTGGAGCTCCCGGGGGTTGAGGGGGAAGTACCGGGCCGGGTGGTGCATGCCCGGGACAACATGCTTCACGTGGCCTTCAGGCTGGACCCGGCGACGCTCGTCCGTGTCGGTCGCGCGATGGAGCTGATCGGTGGGAAGTCCGCGCAGGATCGTCCGGCGGCGGCGTAGGTTCTGCTGACGATCCGGACCCCTGCTCCGGCGCGAGGGGCGATCCCCTTCCCCTGTTGGAGGGGTTCCGTCGTGCTGCCGCGGCGGGGCGATCCATGCGGGCGGGCGGGCTCATGCTGGTAGAGCCCGCTACCCGTATCGATGTCAGAATGAGCCCCCGGTCGTTGCCCCGCGTTGCCGGCACGCTGAAGCGCTCGCCCGCCGGTGCATGGATGGGCTTGCAGTGCCCGTCCGTTCCGACTGCCGCCTGCGATCTCGGCGATCCGATCAGCGGCTGGCGAAGATGCTTTTGCGGATCGATCCGTGCACGCCCCAGTTCGCATCCACGACCTGTGTGACACCGAAATCCGCGGCCACGGACATCAGTGCGATGGCTTCGTCTTCGCTCAGGCCATGCACCGTCATCAGGAAGCGGCGCAGCTTGCGGAACGCATCCCGCATCGCCTTGTCCAGGCTGGCGTGGCTGGCAACCTCGGTCTGCGCGTTCTGCCCCAGTTCGGCCAGGTAGTTGGCGAAAGTGAAGCCGTAGACAGACCATTGCTGGTCGGTTTCGAGCAAGGGGTGGGTCAGCCCCTCCAGCGCGGTTCCCCCCAGATCGCGCTGCCTGTGCAGGATGAACTCGAAATCTCCCGTCAGAGAGGTCTCGATCGCGGTGCCGCCAAGTTCGCTGTCGCCCTGCGCCGCGTGCGGGTCGCCCACCGAAAAATAGGCGCCGGGCACGGCGACCGGATAATACATCCGTGCGCCCTTGCCGATACGCCAGTCATCGATGTTGCCACCGGTATGGCCGGGTGGGATCGAGCTCACGAAATCGGCTTCCGACGGCGCGAGGCCCATAGTGCCGAAATGCAGCCGGGCCGGCACGATCACGTTGGCGAGGATGTTGGCGCGCCGCCTGACCGAAGCATGATCCACCCGGACGCCCGGATAGTCGATCATCGGATGCACGATCCCGTCCGGATCGGTCTGCGGAGTCCAGACATAGTTGTAGACTGCCCGCGCCACGGGTTCACCGGAGGTGTCCAGTTCGAAGATCGTGACGACTTCGCGCGGTTTCGGCTCCTCGATCAGATCGTGATAGTGAAAGCCCCACGAGGCGGCGGCGTTGGAACCGAAGCAACGGCCGGCATAGCAGGCGTTGCAGCTTGGCCGTGGGCGGATGTCGAGGATCCGTATCTCCAGTATGTCGCCGGGTTCTGCGCCTTCCACCGCCACCGGGCCGGTCAGGAGATGCACGCCGATCCCTTCACCCGACCCGCGCAGGAAGGGTCCTTCGGTGGGCCCGGCGCCGCGGCGGGAGATCGCTTTTCGCTCGCGGGTCCAATGATAGACGCTCTCGGCGCCGGGATCGCCGGCGATCATGCGATCGTAATCGTCAGCGGCATGGTGGGTCAGAGTCTCGATCGTGGCGCGGTCGCCCGAACGCAGGGTCAGGGCCGGTGCGACCGCCTTGCTGAAATATCCCCAGTGCACGGTGGCCGGCGATACCGGGAGGGTGTGATGCGTCATCCGAAGCCTCGTGTGCTGCGGTGGGGTG
>DAICZL010000733.1 GCA_027311165.1 bacterium | reverse complement strand
TGCCAGAGGGGGGAACCTGCCAGAGGGGACCTGCCAGAGGGGACCTGACCGATGGCGCCATGGGCCCCAGACGCTTTTCCCTGGCGGGCACAAGGCGGGGAATCAGGGACCAAAGGGCCGGAGGCCCGGCCTTCCGTTCAGCGCGGCCCGACGAAACGCGCCAGCCGCACTGCGGTATGGCCGCGGCTCGGCCGCAGGCTCGGCATCACCAGCAGACAATCATCATGGGGCGTGCGGATCTCGGTGGCGCCGTCGCGTGCGATCAGCGTGTTCTGCTGCGCCACCACCGCCCCGCCGCGGAACGGCTCGACAAAGGCGAAGCCCGGCGTGGTGGCGGTTACCGCCAGGGTCACCTCAGCCAGGCGCGGCGGCGCGGGCGGGGCCGGAGGGGGCAGTTCCGGATGCGACTCGATCATGCCCAGATGGCGCAGAAGACTGCCGACACACCCGAGCGTCAGATCGACCGTCGCCGCTTCCCAATGCTGCCCCGCCTCCACCAGATTGGCCGCGGCGGTACCGGCGGGATCGACGAACGGCGCGTAGTCGATCAGCCGTCGGCCGCTGACATGGCCATGATCGACCACCACCAGATCGGGCACGCCGATGGCGATGGCGAGTTCCCGACCGCGGACGGAACCGCCCGACAGCAGCAGCGGATCGGAGGACCACAGCATCGAATGCAGGTCGAGCAGCACATCGAAGCTCTCGACGAGCCCCCGCATCTCCCGCGCCCTGTCGAGTTCGCAGGACCGCCGCGGCCCGTCCAGCACCGCGGCTTCCCACAGCCGGTTCAGGTCTTCCTCGACGAAGCGCGAGGCGGTGGGCTGGCGCGGATCGAAACGCTCGAAAGCCGCCAGATTGGCGAAACCGAAAGTGAGCCGACCGCGAAGCGGCCGCAGTCCGGCCCGCAACAGCCGGTCTAGCACGATGGCCCCGGCCAGTTCATTGCCATGGGTCAGGGCGATCAGCCCGACATGGGGGCCCTCCCTTCCGCTCGCCCGCGTCGTGAACCCGCGCACGCCGGTATTGCCGGCGAGCCACGGGCCGATATCGGGCGGCACCAGGTGCACATCGAAATGCGGCAGGGATGGCTGGCCAGTCCCCGGCGGGGAGGGATCGTCCGGACTGGTCACGGTCTCGACCCGGCGCGCGAGCCCCGCGGGATCGCCCGCCGACCCCGGAGCGCAGGCCGGACTCGCGGTCTGGCGGTTTCCAGCCGACGCCGATGACCGCCCCGCGGCTTCGGACCATCCCCGACCTTCGGCGCTCTCGCTCATGTCGGTGCGTGCCATTGCGCCAGAGTGCTAGGCCATCAGCCGGTCCGCCAGACGGCGGATGAAACCGTCGCAGGCATCCAGTTCGGACTGCGCGATCCACTCGTCGGGCTGGTGCGCCTGGGAGATATGGCCCGGCCCGCAGACGATGGTGGGGATCCCGGCCCCCTGATACAGCCCGCCCTCGGTGCCGTAGCTGACCTTGCCGGTGCTGTTCGACCCGCTCGCCTGCTTGACCATCGTGGCCAGCGCGTGGTCGGCATCGAGCGAGAGCGGCGGCAGCCAGGACTGCACCGCAAAGCTGAACCCCGCACCCGGCAGAACCGCGCGCATCGCCGGCTCGATCGTCCGAGCCAGATGGGCCCTGAAGCGGGCGAGTTCGGTCTCGGCGTCATCGGCCGGTATGGTGCGCCACTCCATCATGAACTCCGCCCGTTCAGGGATGATGTTCAGAATAGTGCCGCCATGCATGGTGCCAACATGCACGCTGGTATAGGGCGGGTCGAAGCCGTCCTCGAACGGTCCCGCGGCCGCGAAGCGGCGGGCCTCGGCGGCGGCGAAGGCGATCGCCTCGGCGGCGGCGTGCACCGCGTTCACACCCTTCTGCGGCTGGCTCGAATGGCCGGTGCCGCCGCGCACCGTGACCGCGACCGACAGCTTGCCCTTATGCGCCAGGATCGGCTGCATGCCGGATGGCTCGCCCACCACGCACAGCGCCGGGCGCAGGCCGGACTGGTCCAGATCCTCGATCAGCCGGCGGGCGCCATGGCAGCCCACCTCCTCGTCATAGGTGATGAACAGATGCATCGGCCGGGCCAGCCCGCGCGCCAGCAGGTCCGGCACGGCCGCGAGCGCGGCGGCGACGAAGCCCTTCATGTCGGCGGTGCCGCGGCCGTACAGGCGCCCGTCGCGAAGACGCAGCGTGAAGGGATCGCCGCTCCAGTCCTGGCCATCCACCGGCACGGTATCGACATGCCCCGACAGCGCGATGCCGCCGGGCGTTTGCGGGCCGATCAGGGCGTGGATATTGGCCTTGCCGCCGGCGGCATCGTGGCTGACGCGGAACGGCACGCCGTGTCCGGTGAGGTAGTCGCCCACGAACGCCATCAGCGCCAGGTTGGAGTTGCGGCTAGTGGTGTCGAACGCGACCAGGCGGCCGAGCAGTTCGGCGGTGCTTTGGCGCGTGGCATCGTTCTGGATCATCGGGCCAGTCTATACCCAAGCCCGCCGCCGGCAACCGCCGCCGCGGCGCCGGGGCGGGCCGGGGCGGTCAACCGCGGTAATGGCGCAGCAGCGGCGGACGGTCGCGCGGCACCAGATACAGCGCACAGGACTGGGTGATCTCGAATTCCATCCGGTAATCCTGGAGGTAGGGCAGGCCGGGGTAGTCGATGTAGCAGCGGTAATCGTCGAGACTGACAAAGCGGAACAGGTCCATCGGCGCACGGCCGAAACGCGGCAGGAACCCGGGATGAATCTCGATATACATGCAGGGACGCTGGGCCAGCAGCGCGCTCGCGCCCGCCAGCGCGTCCACCTCGGCCCCTTCGATGTCGATCTTCACGAAATCCGGCCGCAGATGGGCATAGTCGTCGAGCGGAACCAGCGTGATCTCGACCTGGTCCCCCGCCGCGCCATCGAGCGAGATGGCGCATTGCTCGCGCTGGGAGACCACCGCCGTGCTGCGCTGGCCGCCCAGCCCGGCCTGGACGAAGGCGATATTGTCGGCGCCGTTCAAGGCAGCATTGAAGCGTGCGATGGCGATGTTCAGCGCGAACGGGTCAAAGCCGACCACCTGACCCGGCGGGCCGACGATGCGCGAATAGACCAGGCTGTTGACGCCCTGATTGGCACCGCAATCGAGCACCGTGTCGCCGGGGCGGATCATGCCGAGTGAAAGCGCGCGCCACGCCTCTGTCTGATGGACATTGTCGAACCAGTCGCGGCCCTCCTGGGTCGCGATCAGCAGCCGCCCTGGCGTGCAGTGCAGGGTCCGTTCCAGGATGTAGGGATCGATCGGGGTCTGGCCGCCTTGCAGGCCGGCCGGGTCGAAACGGCTCAGCGTGGCCTGCCAGCGCGCCAGCGCCCGCCCTGCCGGCTCGTCCGGCCGAGGAAGGCTGTCGTCCGGATCGGCCGTGGCGGCGCTGGCCATGACGGGGGTCCCGGCCGGCGGAGCGGCGGCGGCGGCCCGGCCGCGCGGCGCCGCTTCGCGGCGTTCGAGGGCCGCGAGCCGCGCCTCGAAGCGCAGCGCCGTCGCCTCGACGCGGGCGAGTTCGCCTTCCAGCGTCGTGATCCGGCCTTCGCGTTCCAGGATGGTCGCCTCGCGCTCGGCGGCGACGCGGCGGATTTCCAGTTCCAGTTCCAGGATCCGCGCCTCGCGTTCGCGCACCGTCGACTCGCGTTCGCGGGCGACCAGCATGATCTCGGTCTCGAGCGCCGCGATGCGCCGGTCGCGCTCGCTCAGCAGCCGGCCGCGCCGCCCGATCGGGCGCTCCAGCTGCGCTGCGCCCCGTCCGGCAGCGATCACCCAGTTGCGCATCAGGCTGCTGCGTACCGGCTCACCGACCTCGGCGAGAAGCCCCTCGTCCAGTCCCTCCATCTCCCGCACTCCTTTGTTGAATTGGGCCCCAGTTTGCGCACCACGGCCAGTCTGCGCGCCACGGCCAGTCTGTGCGTCTCGGCCAGTCTGTGCGTCTCGACCAGTCTGTGCGTCTCGGCCCGGCGGTTCGTCACGGCCCGGCCGGTCGGCCCTACCACGGCGCGGCCAGCGCGCCCGCCGGCGCACGCCCCACCGCCTCGCCGCGCAGCCGGTCGAGCAGCCCGGCCCACAGCTCCGCCACGGTCTCGGGCAGGAAGCGCTCGATCACCGCGTGCCTCCGGCCCAGCAGCTCGGCCCGCAGGCTGGCCGCTTCCGGCCGGCAGACCAGCCGCTCGATCTGGCCGGCCAGGTGCTCGGGATCATAGGGATCGGCGTACAGCGCCGCCTCGCCCAGCATCCAGCGCATCACCGGCAGGTCGCCCACCACCACCGGACAGCCGGCCGCCAGGGCTTCCAGCGGCGGATAGCCGAACCCCTCGTTGAACGAGGGGAACACGAAGCAGGCGGCACCGCGCATCAGGGCGCGCAATTCGTCGGCGGGCACGCCCTCCAGATGGATCAGCCGGCCGGAAGCGACATGCGGGCGCATCGCCGTCAGCGCCTCGTCCTCCCGCCAGCCGCCATTGGCCACCACCACCAGCCGCAGATCCGGCATCGCCCGGCTGGCCAGGCGTTCCCAGGCGCGGATCAGGCCGGGATAGTTCTTGCGCGGCTCCAGGGTGGAGACGGTCAGCAGATACGGCGCGGCGGCGGCGGTCTCCGCCGGCGCGGCCTCCCCCGCCACCACCGCCGGGGGGGCCAGACGCTGGCTGCGCCGCGCGGCGATGATCGCCGGCACCGGCAGGCCCGGCGCGGCGCCTGCGCGGGGCAGGATGCTCCAGGGCAGCGCGCAGGGGATCACCACCGACCGCTCGGCGCGGGTCGGGTCGAGCCGGATCAGGTCCTCCCGGCTCTGCGGCGAGTTGCAGATGAACACCGTGCCCGGATCGCAGCCGCGCACCAGGCGCTGATGGGTCATGCCGATCCGCCAGTGGCTCACCGTGTCGGTATCGGTCACCGGCACCGCGTCGTGGAAACGCACCAGCTGGCGCACCCCCGGCGGCAGCCGCACCGGGCGGGGCATGCAGAACAGGACGAAGTCGCATGCCTGCACGGCCAGGGTCTTGGGGCGCAGGAACGGCAGGTAATTGGCGCGATCGATGATCCGCAGCACCGACAGATCGGTTGCCATGAACCCCCGCGCCAGGATGCGCGCGCGCAGCTCCGGCCCCAGCGTCTTGCCGAACAGCACCCGCCAGATCGCGCCCGAGCGGTCGACATCGGGCATCGGCACCAGGGCATGGGTGCCGCGCAGCGAGCGGCGCAGCTCGATCAGCCGGCGCAGGCTGCGGCCCAGCACGCGCGGATAGTCCATGTCGCTCCAGTTGCGCGCCATCCAGTGCAGCACGCCGGCGGCCAGCGCCGGATCGGGCGGGCGTCCGGTCTCGATCCGCGGCAGATCATGCCGCCCGGTCGGCATCAGCAGGCCGGAGACCGCGACGCCGCCCAGCCGGTCGAGCATCGCGAAGATCATGCGGATATCCTGGGCGATGCCCACGAAACCGTCGGCGGCGTGGGAGAGATCGACCATCACCCGGTGGGGCCCCTCGCGACGCAGCGGCCCGACGCTGCCCGCCGGTGCGGCCGGTTTCAAACGCGGCGTCGCGAGCGGCCCGGCATCGGGCATTACCGGACCGCCGAACCGGGAGAGCGGCCTCAGGTATGCGACTTTCGCGTGCATTGCCGTGACCTCTTAGCGTCTATTCCGAGAATTTACGATATAGTTAAGACTGACTCAAGCTGCGATTCGCAAATTCACAACCTAAGAATGTATCGACCCTATGTTTGCCCGTCTGCCTTCACCGCGGCCTCGGCAATGGCGGAATCCGCACCGCGGGCAGGCACGGCGGCTGGCGCTTCGCCTTGCCCAAGCCGGACCGACCCTCCACACTGGCGCCAATGGGTGCCGGCGCGCTGCATCCGCTGCACCTGTTGTGGCGGAAACTTCCTGTCCGCTCGCGGCGTCAGGCCCTGACGCGCGCATTGGCGCTGCTCGCCCCGCGGCCGGACCACGATCCACCCCCGGCCGCTGGCGGGCTCGCGGTGGTCGGCGAACTGGCGCGAGCCTCCGGCCTCGGTGAAGGTGCGCGGTGCATGCTGCGTGCGCTCGATGGTCTGGGAATCGCGCGCTGGACGCTCGATGTCGGCCCTCCGGTCGCGGCGGACCCCGGTGCGCGACGGCGGTCGGCGGTAAGGGATCTGCCTCCGCCGGGGGCGCCGCTGGTGTTGCATGTCAATCCGCCGATGCTGCCGCTGGCGCTGCTGCGGCTGCCGCGCAGCCTGGTCCGCGGCCGGCGGGTGATCGGCTACTGGGCGTGGGAACTCGGGGTTCCGCCCGGGGACTGGGTGCGCGGGGCCGGCTTCGTGCACGAGGCCTGGGTGCCCTCCGCCTTCACCGCTGCCGCGGTCG
>DAICZL010000724.1 GCA_027311165.1 bacterium | reverse complement strand
GGGCCTGGATCGGGGGAGGGGCGCCGGGATCGAGCGTCGGCGTTTGGCGCTGGGATCGAGCGTCGGCGCTGGGCGCCGGGGCGGGGATCGCGGCCTGGATCGGGGCAAGGTCAGGCGCTCTGTCTCCCCATGGAACATCGGGCAGACCCGTCAGGGAGCCGAAATCCTCCATCTGGTGTTGGGCCCGCAGTGCCAGGAAGCCAGTCCCGGGGACCGCGTGTCCTGCCGGGCCATCAGGGCAGGGCCCGTGTCCTGGCCGATCGCAGCAGCGTCACGGGTTTGCCGCGGTGGCGTGAAGGGGGCCGGCCAGGACGGCCCCATGCTGCAAGGTGATCCCAGGCGTGGGCTGCGCACAGTAAAACGCCTCCGGAACCTGGGTTCCGGAGGCGTTTTCGTGGCGCCGGGGCCGGGCCCCTGGCGGATCAGCCTATCAGACCTTGAAGTTGCTGGCGTTGAGGTTGGTCACGTGGGTGAATTCGATCTTGGTGCCGTCGTTCAGCGTCAGGAAGCTGTTCGAGCCGGACACCGTGACCTCGCTCGCGACCTGCTGGGCGCTGGTGAAGCCGTAGCCGTTCAGCGCCACCGTGTCCTTGCCCACCGTGAAGTCGTTGATGGCGACATTGGTCGGCCCGCCGGTCATCGACTTGGAAGCGCCGGTCACGCTGTAGTTGAACTCGAAGAAATCGCCCTTGCCCGTGGAATTGCCCCAGAAGCTTTCCTGGCCCACGCCTGCGTTGATCGTGTCGGCCCCGAGCCCGGCGTGGATGTTCGCCCCGCCGGTCGCAGCGCTCGCGTTGAACAGCGTGCCCGCGACCGAGGCTGCGGACATGCTGCCCATCAGCGTCTCGTTGCCGCTGCCGGCGCTGATCACCCCGCCACCGTTCATCCCGGCGAAGAGCTGGTCGCCCTGGCCGCCGCCGGTGATCGAGGAGGTCACGTCGCTGCCGGCGACGATGTAGTTGTGGCCGGCGGTGCCGCCGAACACGATGTCCTGATGCGCGCCGCCATACAGGGTGACGGACCCGCCGCCGCCCAGCACGCTGTCGGTCGCGCCGCCGACCGATTCGGCCGAGGCATTGATGACCGCGGTGCCCGACCAGCCCTGGAAGAACTTGATCGTCTGGCCGTGCGAGTCGCCTGCCGAGACGTTGATCGTGTCGGCGCCGCTGCCGTAATGCGCGACCAGCGTGTCGCTGCCGGTCAGGCTGATCAGATTGTCGCTGGCGCCGCCGATATGCATCATGTTGCTGCCGACACCACCGTTGATGGTGTTGGCGCCGCCATGGGCGGTGATCGTGTCGCTGCCGCTGCCAAGGTCGATCACATAGCCGCCGGCGGCGCCGGCATCCATGTTACCGATCTGGACATTGTTGGTGCCGCCACCGGCGACGATGTAGCCGGTGCCGACTTCGGTGCCCAGCATGTGGCTGGTGCGGAAGGTGAGGCCGCCCTGACCGGCCAGCACCGTGATCGGCTGGGAGGTGAGTGTGCCGGGCCCGTGCACCGTGACCGCGCCGGTCGAATTGTCGACCAGCCCGACATAGCCGTTCTGCCAGTTGATGGTGACCGGACCGACATCGACCGGCGCCGGCCCGCCGATGTCGAGCACCCCGGGAACCCCCCCGGTGAGCGGGGGAACCATGCCCGTGAACAGTTCGTTCTGGAGCTTGCCGTCCGTCACGCCTGCGGTGATCTGGTTTGCCAGATCCTGCGCCAGCGCATAGTTCGACTGGGCGGTGTAGGGGATTGACCAGACGGCGTTGCCACCAAGCCCGTTAGCCCCAAGAACAGTCACATTCGGCATCAGATGTCCGCCTCGCTAAGCCAAGGACAGAAGCCTCGGCGTGGTTTCGACCCGGGTGGGCAGGGATGTCGTGTTAATCATTGGTAAGGCGACGGCCTCGAGGGAGGCAAGCCTAAAGGTCGGGTAAAAACCGGGGTCCGAGCGGATTCCGAACACGATTTTGCGAGTGCACACGGATGCGTTGTCGGGGGACAACCCAGGGTTCGCGCGACATGACGCAATGCATCAAAATCGATCCAAGCGGCTTGCGCAGAACGATTTTTGCAGCGCAGCATGTTGCGGGCCGAAGACAGGGCGGGCCGGGCGGATGGGTTTCGCCGTTAAGACCGTCTGCAATATTAAATTGTAAATGAAATGATGCGTTATGCGGTCAAATCCGGCCGCCCGCCGATCCACCCTCCTGGCCCTGAGGGGCAGGACCCAGAGCGGTGGGGCGGCTGGAAGGGGCAGACGTT
>DAICZL010000714.1 GCA_027311165.1 bacterium | reverse complement strand
GATGGGGGCTATCGGGGCGGCGTTGCGATTGCCGGCTCTGGCGCCGGGCTGGCGGATGTCCCTGGCCTGGTGAGATCGAGATGCAGCGTGCTCCCGGGACCGAGCGGATGCGCCACGCCGCGCACCAGCAGGCTCATCGGCGGGCCGGACTCGAGCACCGCCTCCAGACTGCGCCCCCCGGAACCGATACGGATCCCGATCCTCCGGCCGCGCCACTGGCAGTGAAAGGCGAGGCTCGCCCATTCCGCCGGCAGCCGCGGATCGAGCGCGAGCCCGTCGGCCAGCAGCCTCAGCCCCGCGAAGCCCATCACCGCCATCATCCAGCTGCCGCCGAGCGCTGCGATGTGCACGCCGCCATCGATGGCGGCATGGTTGTCCGACAGATCGATCGCCGCATTGGCGCGGAAGAAGCCCAGCGCCATCGCCGACAGTCCCAGCCGGGCTGCGACCAGCCCGTGCATGGCCTTGCTGAGCGAACTGCCATGGCTGCATCTCGGTTCGTAATAGGCGAAGTTCCGCTCCCCCGCGCCGGCGGGGAATTCCTCCGGCAGCAGGGCGAGCAGAGCGACCACGTCGGCCTGCTTGATGAGCTGGGATCGTTCGGTCCGCTCCCGCCCGAGCACGACATCGATCGGCACCGACCGGCCCGCATACTGCGCGAGGTCGATGTCCTCCAGCGCGAAATATCCGGCGAATTGCTCGAACAACCCCGATCGCGGGTCGAGACCGGTGGCCATCGCCTCCGCCACCACCGACCATTGCGCGAGCTCGCGCTCGTCAACTCCGATGCGCGCGGCGAGGCGCGCCCATTCGCGGGGCCAGCGCCGGGCCATCAGCTCTGCCACCTCGATCGCGCGCCGGATCGTCCAGCGCGCCATCACATTGGTAAAGGCGCTGTCATCGACGCCGACATGGTATTCGTCCGGGCCGATCACGTTGCGGATATGGTGCAGGC
Organism: bacterium; assembly: GCA_027311165.1. Classification (GTDB taxonomy): domain Bacteria; phylum Pseudomonadota; class Alphaproteobacteria; order Acetobacterales; family Acetobacteraceae; genus DAICZL01. The sequence goes on along the minus strand of DAICZL010000714.1, from coordinate 5,826 downwards.
CGTCCGCCTCCCTGCGGGCCCGGCTCGACCAGAACCGCCCCGCCTCGAGCAGGATTTCGGCGCCGGCATCGCGCAGGAAATCGCCGTCACCGGTGGCCAGCCAGTACTGCCAGACGGCATAGGCGACATCCGCGGTGATGTGCTGCTCCTGCAGCCCGCACAGGATGTTCACCACTTTCCGATCCGGGCCGATGATCTGCGCGGGGGTCGCCTCGGCGCCGGTATCGGCGGATTCCCAGGCATACATGGCCCCCCGCCAGCCCATCCCCCTGGCCTTCTCCCGGGCCGCGTCGAGCGTGTGGAACCGGTACATCAGCAGGGCGCGGGCGGCCTCGGGCCAGGTCAGGCAATAGAAGGGCAGCAGATGGATCTCGGTATCCCAGAAGACATGGCCGCGATAATCCGGGCCGGTCAGCGCCCGGGCGGCGATCGAGACGCGCTCATCGGCCGGGTTGGCCGCTCCGATCAGGTGATAGGCGGCAAACCGCAGCGCCCGCTGCGCCCCGGGATCGCCGCCAACGGTGACATCGCTGCACTGCCAGCGGCTGGCCCAGCACCGGACATGGGCGTCGAGCACGCCCCGCCAGCCCAGCAGGCGCGCCCCGTCACGCTCCCGGCAGGCGGCCGGGCCGGGATCATCGGCTGGATCATCGCTGCGGATCACGGCCACGAAGCGCGCGAAGCCGACGATCTGCCCCGGCCGCGCCCGCCATCGCCAGCTGGCGGCGAGCGGGCCGGTCTCGCGGGCCGGCATCTCCACGCCATCCACCTCCAGGACATGGGCGGAGGCCATCGCCAGCCGCTTGCCCGTCGAGCGGGTCCGCCAGACCCCGAGCGCGGGATCGAGCCGCTCGGGCGTCAGGCCGAAATCGAGCCCGTCGAAGGCACAGGCGCAGTCGATCTCGCAATCCCCCGCCTCCACCTCCAGCCGCAGCAATTGCAGCCCGCAGGCCCGCGCGCTGAGCGAGACCAGCCGCAGGACCTGGAAGCGGATCGCGACCCCCGCAGGCCCGGCGAGCCGCCCGCTCGTCACCAGCAGCCCCCGCCGCAGGTCGAGCATGCGGTGGTGGTGGGACACTTCGGCGAAGCCCGGCCCCGAGGGGCCGGGCGCGAGCGAGATGTCCACCCGCAGCCAGTCGGCCGCGGGGACCAGGCCGGGTACGGGCTGGCCGCTGCCGGGCACGTCGAACAGCCCGGCCACATAGGTGTGCGGGACGCTGCCGCACTCCAGTCCCCGATTGACCGTGCGCCCGCCGCGGACCCCCAGGAAGCCGTTGCTGATGGCGAATCGCGACTGGCGGCTGCAGTCGCGCAGCGGGTCGAAACCGGGCTGTTCGATCACCCAGGCGGCATCCGCGGTCGGTGCGAACACCGCCCCCATGTCCTCGGCCCCGATCATCGCGGCCGGCGCGACAGACGGCCCGACGCGAGATCGGCCAGCGCCACCTCGTCGAGGCTGCACACCACCAGATCGGCCTCCGCGGCCTCGAGCAGCGCCGCATCGCCGAACCGAGCGACCCCGAGCGAGGCCATGCCGCCGGCACGCGCGGCTTGGATGCCCGCCGGGGCGTCCTCGGCGACGAAGCAGCTCGCGGGCGCGATGCCCAGCCCGGCGGCGGCGAGCAGGAAGATCGCGGGATCGGGCTTGCCATGGGGCAGATCGCGCCCGCAGACATCGACGCCGAAGGCATCGAGCAGGCTCTGCCCGCCGGGGAGGCAGACCCGACGCAGCATCGCGGTCGCGTTCTTCGAGGAGGAGGCGACCGCCATCGGCCAGCCCATCGCCCTGATCGCCGTCACGAAGCGCAGCGCATCGGGAAAGGCCGCCACCGCTCCCGCGCCGATCAGCGCTTCGAGCAGCGCCTGCTTGCGCTGCGCATACGCCTCCGCACGGGCCGCGCTTTGCGCGACACCGAGCCCGGCCAGCGCGGCGCGCGCCCCCTCCAGTCGCGGCTTGCCGGCCACGACAGCCTGGTAGAACGCGGTGGTGAAGCGGGCGGGATCGGCGAACCCTTCCAGGGCCTCGCGCCAGGCGCGCTCATGGGGCGAAGCGAGCAGGACGCCATCGACATCGAAGATCGCGGCGCAGAGCACGGCTGCCCCCTGGGTCATGTTTCGAGCTGCTTGCGGATTGCGCGCAGTTCGGCCCGGCGCTCCCTGGTCGCGACGGGATAGGCCATGTCGAGCGATTTCAGCGTGTCGAGCAGGATGTGCGAGACGATCAGCCGGGTGTTCTGCTTGTCGTCGGCGGGCACGATGTACCACGGCGCCGCGCGGGTGCTGGTGGCGCTCAGGCAGGCCTCGTAGGCGGCCTGGTAGTCGTCCCAGAAGCCCCGCTCCTGCAGGTCCGCGGCGCTGAATTTCCAGTTCTTGGTCGGCTCGTCGATGCGCGCGAGGAAGCGCTTGCGCTGCTCCTCCTTGGACAGATGCAGATAGAATTTGATGATCTGCGTGCCGTTGCGGTCGAGATGGCGCTCGAGATCCATGATCGAGCGGTAGCGCTCGTGCCAGATCGTCTTGTCATGGGCCGGCGGATCGGGCACGCCCTCGTTGCGCAGGATCTCCGGATGCACGCGCGCGATCAGCACCTCTTCGTAATAGGAACGGTTGAAGATGCCGATCCGCCCGCGCGCCGGCAGATCGCGGGTGGTGCGCCACAGGAAATCGTGTTCGAGCTCGGTCGCGGAGGGATGCTTGAAGCTATACACCTGGCAACCCTGCGGATTGACCCCGGACATGACATGCTGGATCGCGCCATCCTTGCCGGCGGCATCCATCGCCTGGAAGATCAGCAGGATGGCATGGCTGTTCGAGGCGTAGAGCAGCTGCTGCAACGCGCTGAGCTTCGCCACATGCCCGGCCAGGAGCTTGTGGTAGTCCTTATCGGAGCGGTAGACCGGCCTGGTGAGGGTCGGCCATTGATCGAGCCGGACCGCTGCTCCCTCCTGGACCCGGAACTCCTTGGGATGGATTTTCATCCTCCGCCTGCCTCCCGGGGGGTGCGCGCGCCGGCACTGCCGCGGCGGCCGGGGCGGGACGGGTTCATGCCAGTCCCAGCCGGGCGAAGACCGGCAGCTTCACCAGATCGAGCAGGAACGCCAGCATCGCGGCGGTGAGCAGCGTCCCCGCCACGATCCCAGCCGGCAGCGGTGCCATCGCCACGCCCGCGAGGGCCAGGGCCGACGCGATCAGGATGTCGGCCAGCGACGAGGCGATCAGCCAGCCGCTCGGGCGGGAATTCCACAGATGCCGGCGTTCGCGGATGGCGTAGATCATCGACTGACTGCCGAACACCACGGCGATGAAGGTCAGCGTCCGCACCTCCTCGGTGTCGAGCCGCAGCACGAACTTCCCCACCGCCAGGACCGTGGTGCAATAGGCCAGGAGGCAGAGTCCCATGGCGATGCCGGCGATGGTGAAATGGCCGATGCGCCAGGCATTCGGCATGGCCGAGGGCCGGACATTGTCGGTGGTCACCGACATCGCGAGGAAGTCGCCGGCGATCAGCAGAATGACCATCAGCAGCGGCGTCAGCACGGCATGCCCGGTCATCACCAGGCCCACGATCAGCAGCAGCACGGTCACGATCTTCTTGGTGATCGAATTGAGCGTGTAGGTCAGGATGCGCTGGAAGGTGATGCGCCCCTCGCGCACGGCGGCCAGGATGCCGTTGAGCCCGGCCGTGGTGAGCACCATCCCCGCCGCCGATTTGGCGACATCCGTGGCGGTGGCGACCGCGATCCCGATCTGCGCCTGGCGCAGCGCCGGGGCGTCGTTGGCGCCATCGCCGCACATGCCCACCGTATGGCCCGCCTTCTGGAAGGCCTTGACCAGCGTGTATTTGTCCTCCGGCAAAATGCCGGCGAACACCGCGAAACGGTCGGGCTTCAGATCGTCGAGGCGGGTGTCGGGCGGACAGATCGCGCCCTCCAGCCCCACCGCATGGGCGACGATGGCGGCGGTCGCCGCAGCGTCACCGGTCAGCATCACCGTGCGCACCCCGAGGCTGCGCAGCTCGGCGATCAGGCCCGCCGAATCCTCGCGCGGGGGATCGCTCAGGGCGAGCAGGCCGGCCAGCACCATCGCGCCGGGCGGGCCGGCTGCCAGCGCCAGCACCCGGTAGCCCTTTTCCTCGAGCCGCGCCGCCGCCTCGGCCGCGCCGGGCGCGGGTCGGGCGAGCCTCACGACCACCGCGAACGCACCCTTGACGATCCGATGCGCCGTGCCGTCCGCGACGGCGACCGTCGCCTCCGACATCTTGGTGGCGGGATCGAAGGGGAGGAACGTCACCAGCCGCGGCGCATCGCTCACCGTTCTGCCGGCCGCGGCGGCGCGGATGGCGGCATCGACCGGGTCCTGCCCGCCATCGGAACTGGCCAGCGCCGCCAGGGCGAGAAGATGCGCCTCATCGAAGCCGGCCATGGGGCAGAGATCGGCGACACTCAGCGCGTTGCGGGTCAGCGTGCCGGTCTTGTCGGCGCACAGCACATCCATCGTCGCGGCCTCGTCCACCGCGGACAGCCGGGTCGGCAGCACGCCGACCCTGGCCAGGGACCGGGCGCCCAGCGCCGAGGCGAGGGTGAAGGTCGCCGGCAGGGCCACCGGGATGGATGCCAGCACCGCGGTCAGGACCAGCGGGACGATCTCGGCCACGGGCAGACCGAGCAGCACCGCATAGGCGATGATGGCCAGGATCACGATGACGCTGAAGGCCGCGAGATTGCGCACCACCCGCAGCACCGCCTTCTGCTGGGAACTGACGACATGGGCGATCCGCACCAGTTCCGCGGTGCGCCCGAATCTGGTCCGCGGGCCGGTCGCGGTGACCTCGGCCACCGCCTCGCCCCGCCGCACCAGCGCGCCGGCGAAGCTCTGATAGCCGGGACCCGCCTCGATCGGCACGGACTCCCCCGTCAGCATCGACTGGTCGAGCAGCACATTCCCCGAGATCAGCGTGACATCGGCCGCCACCACGCCGCCCAGCGACAGCTTGACCACATCCCCCGGCACCAGCCCGGCCGCCGGAGCGATCAGCCAGGCTCCGTCGCGCCGGACCGAGGCGCTGAGGGCGAGCCGGGATTTCAGCGCCGCCAGCGTCGCCTGGGCGCGCCCCTCCTGAAACATCGCCAGAGCGGCGTTGAACACCAGCAGCCCGGCGATGATGGCGGCTTCCAGATGATTCCCGAGCACCAGCTCCAAAACGATCGCGGCCTCGAGCATCCAGGGAACCGGCGCCCAGACCTTGCCGAGCGCCCGCTTGATCGGATGGAGCGCCGTATCGGGCACGGTGTTCGCCCCGACCGACTGCAGCCGCCGCAAAGCCTCGGCCCCGGTCAGACCCTCCGGCGGGTTCGCAACCGCCGCCGCAGCCGCATTCGACCCCGGCCCGGGCGGACTGGCGATGTTCATCGACCGATCAAGGTGGAGGAACTGGCCAAGGTGAAGGGGCTGGCGAGGCTCATGCGATCTCCTGAGCAGGATGGCGGGGATATCGGCCGTCCCGAGGCCGTCACACTCCGGTGGTGACGGGAAGCCCGCGCCGATGCCGCACGGGCCGGAGCCGCCGCGCAGCCTAGAGCCCCATCATAGACGGTGGCAATCTCGGCGGCGCAGGGTCGGAATCTGCTCAGGGTCTGTTTCCCGCCGGGCCTGTTTCCCGCCGGGCCTGTTTCCCGCTGGGCCTGTTCCCCGCTGGGCCTGTTCGCCGCGGGACCGCACCCGCCTTGCCCTGGCCCCCGCGCCCGCCTCTCCGCCGCGATCCCGCCACCGCAGGCGGCTTCCCCGGCCCGCCCATCTCAGCGCCGCACCACCCGCCAGCCCAGACGC
>DAICZL010000712.1 GCA_027311165.1 bacterium | reverse complement strand
CTGGGGGGCCGGGGCCGCAAGGCCAATCTCAGGGGGGCAGGCTCAGGGGGCAGGCGCGCAGGGACCGGCAGGGCGGTGCCGGACCGGTGATATCGGGCGCACCGCCCCATGACGGCCCTCGCGGACGCCATCGCGCCCGACCCTGCGCGCCGAGGCGCCGGCCCATGACACCGGCCGGGCCCCGGCTCGCCCCTTCACGGGAAAGCGACCTCGACCCCGCTGGCGCCAGGGGTCGCGGACCGGCCGGGCAATCCCCCCGTCACGGGAACAGGCGCATCATGGGACCCGGCCCATCACGAGACCCGGCCCGTCACGGGACCCGGCGCATCGTGGGACCCGGCCCATCCCGGGACCCGGCCCATCACGGGACCCGGCCCTGCGGACTTGGCCCGCGCCCGCCGCGCGGGAGCGCGATCGGAACCGGTTGCAATCGGATCTGCGGACCGGTCGCGGTCCAGCTCTCTGTTCTGTCGAGCAATTCTATCGCGGTGGACGTCAAACTGATGCGAGATCGCGCTATGCCGCCACCCGCTCCGCCCGCACATCCTTGATGTCACGAAACACCAATGAAGGCGCCTGTTCGGCGGTCCGCCGCATCATGAAGGCCGAGGTCGCCAGGAACACCGGATCGCCGTCGATATCCTCGGCAATGGCGCTGCGCTGTTCGGCCAGGAAGCGCGCCAGAGCCGCCTTGTCGTCGGAGGACACCCAGCGGGCGAGGGCAAAGGGCGGCTGCTCGAAGCCGATCGCCACGCCGTATTCGGCCGCCAGCCGCGCCGCCAGCACATCGAGCTGCAGCGTGCCCACCACGCCCACCAGCGGCGGCGCGCCGTCCAGCGGACGGAACAGCTGCACCACGCCTTCCTCCGCCAGTTCGGCCAGCGCCTGGCGCAGCTTCTTGGCCTTCATCGCGTCGTCGAGGCGCACCCGGCGCAGGATCTCGGGGGCGAAATGCGGCACGCCGAGGAAGTTCAGCTCCTCGCCCTCGGTCAGCGTGTCGCCGATGCGCAGGGTGCCGTGGTTGGGAATGCCGACCACGTCGCCGGCGAAGGCCTCCTCGGCCAGTTCGCGCTCGCGGGCAAAGAAGAACTGTGGCGCGTGCAGCGGGATCAGCTTGCCGGTGCGCACCTGTTTCAGCCGCATTCCGCGCACCAGCCGGCCGGAACAGACGCGGGCGAAGGCGATGCGGTCGCGGTGGTTGGGATCCATGTTCGCCTGGATCTTGAACACCAGGGCGGTCAGCGCCGGCTCGTCGGCCTCCACGATGCGGGTATCCGCCGGCTGGGCGCGCGGGCGGGGGCCGAACTCGGCCAGGCCGTCCAGCAGGTCGGCGACGCCGATCTCCTTGATGGCGCTGCCGAAGAACACCGGTGTCAGATGGCCGGCGGCGAAGGCCGGAATGTCGAATTCCGGCAGGGCCGCGCGCACCAGATCGACTTCCTCGGCCAGCGCCACCAGCCGCGGATCGGATTGCGCCAGGGGCGCGGCCAGATGCAGGTCGCGCCGGCGCAGGTCATAGGTGCCGGCGAACTCGCCGGCGCGGCCCACCGGCCAGGTGAGCGGGGTGGTGTAGAGTGCCAGCGTGTTCGCCACCTCGTCCAGCAGATCGATCGGGTCGCGGCTTTCCCGGTCCATCTTGTTGACGAAGGTCAGGATGGGGATGTCGCGCAGGCGGCAGATCTCGAACAGCTTGCGGGTCCGCGCCTCGATGCCCTTGGCGGCGTCGATCACCATCACCGCGGCATCCACCGCGGTGAGCGTGCGGTAGGTGTCTTCCGAGAAATCCTCGTGGCCGGGCGTGTCCAGCAGGTTGAAGACGC